>PBXW01000060.1 GCA_002727735.1 Crocinitomicaceae bacterium | reverse complement strand
ACCATTTCATTAAAAAATGGAAAGTTCATTATTTCCCAATCAAGGTTAGATAATAATGTATTAAACTTAAATATATATGGTTCACAAACTCTTTCTGATTCGGTAGAATATCATATGAATTTCAATTGGAAAGAAATTAAAAAGAAAAATAAAAAGACAAAAGAAGAATATTTGGAAGAGAAAGAATCTGGTAAAGAACTATATCTGCATATTTATGGACATATGGATAATTTAAAATACAAATTTGACCGGGAAAAAATCAAAACTGAGCGGGTTGAAAAGATAAAGGAAGAAAAAGAAATAGTAAAGAAAATATTACAAGGAGAAGAAATTATTGAAGAAGAAAAACCACCTACGTTTGAAGTGAATTGGGAAGAAGAAGATTCAACAAACAAAGAACCAGCCATAGACTCTGTTCCCAAAAAAACTAAAAAGAAGAAAGATTCCTCTAAACTGAATAAATTTCTTAAAAAGATTGGTGTTGAAGATCAAAAAAAAGAAAAGCCTAAATTCGAAATTGATCAATAAAGAATTTCGCCATTATTTTCTTCTATTAGTTGGGCTTTATTTTTTTTGAATAACGGTTTTTTATGAATATTAGGGTATGTTCTACAGTAAATAATTCCTCCCCATTTGTCCTTAATACTTCTAATAAGACCTCCATCAACAATCAGCTTACTTCTTTTTTCTAAAATAATACGAGCACCTTTAGGCATTATTAATTTGCCCTTAATCGTTAAGGCAGAGTTCCTTTTTACAATAATATCACCAGTTGATATGATGCTTTTTTCCCATGAGGTGTTCTTTTTAATTTTAATTTTTTTTGTTTTATGTTCAATGTTCTTAGTGGTTTGAGCTAATTCTGCAACATTAGAATATTTGTAGTGTATGTATCCTATTTGAAGTGGGGATAAATAGTTCCTACAAAGGTTGTAGCCCATGATATTATTGCTCACATTTTTATCATCACATTTAAGCCAACCAAACTTATCAGTTCTTGGTAAATCATTAAACTGTGGTGTATTGGTGTGTCTTAATCCAACACAATGCCCTAATTCATGGCCAGTGAGCTGGGCGGTAGCATATCCACCATTCATAAGAATATTAGATACATTCAAGAAATAGGGTGAAGGGCCACAACCAAATGCTGGAGCATCTTTAGAGGCTCCGGTATAAAATATATGTAAGTAATTTTTATCCTCATTTGTAAAATTAATCCAGTTATCTCGGTGGCAGTTTTTATCTATTTTTTGAAAATAACTTACATGACCAGTAGAGTCTTCTGACACGTTTATACTTTCCTTTAAATAAATAATGGTGTTGTATCCAGATCGTACAGCTTTTAATGGGTGATAAACCCCATTGTTTAACAAAGTCCCTTCAATGATTAAGCTATCTAAAATGGGTTTAAATCTATCTCTTACTCCATTTAAAGTGATTGAGTTTGAATCTGCATCAATTTTAATAATATCTATCCATCTATTGGAGTTACTTACTTTTTGCATTTTCATCCTGTCCCATCCATTTTCATCAATATGGAAACTTATGGTGTCCATAATAAATCGAATTCTAGCATCTTTAACGTATGGTTTCTCACCATTTGCATTAGCTACTGTAGGTGGTTTTAGTTGACTAAACATTTGATTTATCCAGTTAAATTGAGTTTTCAAATAATGCAATGAATCTTTTGTGATGTTTTTAGGGTCGCTTTTGCTATACTGCATGATATGAACCCAGGTTTTAATTTCTAAAATTGGATGTGTTTCTTTAGGGGTTTTTTCATAAGGAATATATGATTCTAAATATTCAAATTGACCATAAATAGAGGAGTAAAAAATACATGAGGAAAAGGTTAATATATTAAGTAAAAATTTCATCTTAATTTTATGGACACGATATTGTAAATTTAAATATATCATTAATACACCTGTGCTTTTTCTTTTTTTGTAATTATATAATATTAATATAATTATTGCCCCTTATTTGCACAGTTTCGTTTAAAAATCTAATTTCGCGAACCTAAAAAAACAAATTACATATAAAATGGAATCAAAATATTTATATATCCCTTTGGCATTAGCTGTACTTGGATTATTGTTCATGCTTGTAAAAATGGCTTGGGTTAAGAAGCAAAGTCCTGGAAACGAACGTATGCAGGAAATTTCTAAAAACATTAAAGAAGGTGCCTTGGCATTTCTCAGTGCAGAGTATAGACTTCTTCTCATATTTGTATTAATAGCTTCTTTAGCCTTGTTTGGTATATCTTATTATGTAGATACCACACACTGGATGATTGTCCCAGCTTTTGTTGTTGGAGCTATTTTTTCTGCCCTAGCAGGGAATATAGGAATGCGTGTTGCTACTGAGGCAAACGCGAGAACTACTGAAGCGGCAAGAACAAGTTTGCCTCAAGCATTAAAGGTGTCTTTTGGCGGTGGAACTGTTATGGGTCTTGGTGTTGCTGGATTAGCTGTTTTCGGCTTGAGTTTATTTTTTATGATTTTCATGAATATGTTCATGACAGATGGTGGTAATTTTTATAATGAAATGACCGTTGTTCTTGAGTCATTAGCTGGTTTTTCTTTGGGAGCTGAGTCTATTGCGCTTTTTGCCAGAGTTGGTGGAGGTATCTATACCAAGGCAGCTGATGTTGGAGCAGATTTAGTTGGTAAAGTTGAAGCAGGGATTCCAGAAGATGACCCAAGAAATCCAGCAACAATTGCAGATAATGTAGGTGATAATGTGGGTGATGTAGCTGGTATGGGTGCTGACTTATTTGGTTCATATGTAGCAACTGTTTTAGCCTCTATGGTTTTAGGAAATTATATTATTAAGGATATGACTATTGCTAATGGAGCACAGTTTTCTGATGGTTTTGGAGGAATTGGTCCAATTTTACTACCTGTAATGATAGCTGGAGTAGGAATTGTAGCTTCTATCTTGGGAACATTTCTAGTTAATATTAAAAATAATGATGCTAAAGAAGCTCAAGTTCAAAAGGCATTAGACTTAGGTAATTGGACTTCAATTATTTTAACATTAGCTGCAAGTTATTTTTTAATAGATTGGATGCTTCCGTCTTCAATTACGATGAATTTCTTTGGTGAGGGGTTAAAACAAGTCCCATCAATTAATGTGTTTTATTCATCAATTATAGGTTTAGCTGTAGGCGCCTTAATTTCGGCAGTAACAGCTCATTTTACAAGCTTAGGTAAAAAGCCAGTTTTGGATATTGTTCAAAATAGTTCAACTGGTGCTGCTACAAATATAATTGCTGGTTTGGCTGTAGGAATGAAATCTACATTTTTATCAGTGCTTTTATTTGCAGCTGCTATATACGGTTCGTATGCACTTGCTGGTTTTTACGGAGTTGCACTTGCAGCTTCTGCTATGATGGCAACTACTGCTATGCAATTGGCTATTGATGCCTTTGGTCCAATAGCAGATAATGCTGGTGGAGTTGCAGAAATGAGTGAATTACCTGAAGAAGTAAGGGGAAGAACAGATATTTTAGATTCTGTTGGTAATACTACTGCTGCTGTAGGTAAAGGTTTTGCCATTGCTTCTGCTGCATTAACAGCTCTAGCTCTGTTTGCCGCCTATGTTACTTTTACAGGAATAGATGGAATTAATATTTTTAAAGCTGATGTTCTTGCAGCTCTTTTCGTTGGTGGTATGATACCTGTTGTTTTCTCTGCACTTGCTATGAAATCAGTTGGTAAAGCAGCTATGGATATGGTAATGGAAGTAAGGAGACAGTTTAAAGAAATTCCAGGAATAATGGAAGGAACTGGTACACCAGAATATGGAAAGTGCGTTGAAATTTCTACTAAAGCTGCCTTAAGAGAGATGATGCTACCGGGTGCAATTACTATAATTACCCCAATCATTATCGGATTAATTTTTGGTGCNGAACCACTAGGTGGTTACATGGCAGGTGTTTGTGTGAGCGGAGTAATGTGGGCTATTTTCCAAAATAATGCTGGTGGAGCTTGGGATAATGCAAAAAAATCTTTCGAAGCCGGTGTTGAGATAAACGGTGAAATGACTTTCAAAGGTTCTGAAGCACATAAAGCAGCAGTTACTGGAGATACAGTTGGTGATCCATTTAAAGATACTTCAGGCCCATCCATGAATATTTTAATTAAGCTAACATGTTTAGTAGGATTAGTTATTGCTCCAATATTAGGTGGGCACAGCACTGATAATCCAAAAGAATCTAAAGAAGTAACTGTGGCTGTTGATGTAAAAACAGACTCATCAGATTCAACAAATAGTAGTACGATTAATGTACTATCAGTTAAGGATGCAGATACTTTAGTGAATGAACAAATTTTAGTTGAAGGTGAAATTCCAAATANTGANTCAATTGTAAATNCAGCTAAATCAGCAGCATTAGATTCAATATAAATTATCTAAAATAAACTATTTTTAATCCGGCATTTGCCGGATTTTTTTTGCCCAAAATGAATGTTGTCATTGACATAGGAAATACGTTGACTAAAGTAGCCTCNTTTGATAAGGATAGGTTAATTGATGTTTACAGATTAAATGACGATGAGGTTTTATCATGCATACAAAAAATAAATCCTCAAAGCGGTATTTTTTCTTTTGTAAGAGAAATTCCCGAAATACAAAGCGGTATANAAAAAATGGGAAAGTTTTTNTTTTTCTCNACAGATCTTAGGATGCCAATAGAGCTAAATTATCAGTCTATAGAAACCCTTGGGCAAGATAGAATTGCAAATGCTGTTGGGGCTAATGTATTATATCCCAAGCAAAATAATTTGATTATAGATATTGGCACTTGTATTACTTATGATGTAGTAGATGAAAATGCGGTTTATCATGGTGGAGCAATTTCTCCAGGATTTGATATGAGATTAAAATCTCTTCACCATTACACGTCAAAACTTCCATTGGTTGATATGAGTTTATNAAAACCTCNTAAAATTGGAAAAACAACAGAAGGGTCTATTCAATCTGGTGTAGTAAATGGAGTTTTGGCTGAGATCAAACAAATTATAGATGATTATAGAGATCATTTTGAAAATATGAATGTCATTTTAACTGGTGGTCATAGCAGTTTTGTAAAATCAATTGTAGAATTTGAAAAAAATGGCATCTTTGCATTGGAAAATTTGACCCTAATAGGGTTAAATGAGATTTTAAGGTATAATGTTTAAAAATATATTATCGTTAGTTTTAATTTTTGTTCTTCAAATTCAGTTTTGGGGTCAACAATTAAATACTTCTCCTTTTTCCAGATATGGAGTAGGTGAGATTAATGATATATTGGCATCGCCTTATTTGGGATTTTCTAATACTGCAGTAGCATTTAGCGATCCTCAATTTATTAATGTTTCAAATCCTGCTTCTTACTCTAGGATGAGAAAACANAATCCATTATTTGACGTTTCCATTTCTGGAAAGACGGCAAATTACAGCTCTGACTATAATGGTAATTTAAATTCATCTTCAGGAACAAATTTAGGATTAAACAATATGTATTTAGGTTTGCCAGTTAAGGAAAGATGGGGATTGGTTTTAGGAGTGAATACTTTTTCATCACAAGGTTATGAAGTGTCAAGTGCATCATCATTAGACACGAGTCAAGTCTCTTATTTATTCAAAGGTGATGGGACGGTAAATCGATTGTTTATAGGTAATGGTTTTGATCTCATCAACAAAGGAGACTCATCGATTTTATCTATTGGAGCAAATGCTTCATATATGTTTGGAAATTTAGAACGATTGAGCTCTGTTATTTTCAATATTCCAAACGCTTATAATAGTAGGGTGCAATACAGAACTTCAATTAGTGGTTGGATGTTTGATGGTGGTATTCAGTATATGAAAAGATTTAGAACAGTCACCAAGAATAAATATTATGTTAGACTTGGAGCGCATTATACCCTAGGCAGTGATTGGAGTACGACCAATGATTATTATGCCTATACTTTCACTTATAACTTTGGTATACAAGAAGTACCTAAAGACACATTGTCTTGGAGTGAGAATCAATCCGGTCAAATTTCTGTTCCAGAGAAGTTGATGTTTGGATTTGGATTTGGAAAAAACAAACAAGACAAAACTTCTTGGGATTTAGCTGTTCAATATGAGATAAGGGATTGGTCTAACTTTGAAGAAAACAACGATATTGAATCATGGTCTGCCTTACCATTAGGGAATTACAANAGGATGTCATTTGGTTTTAGATGGACACCGAATTTAGATTTTGCAAATTCAAACAAATCAATTTTATCTAAGTCAACATATAGCGTTGGTGGACATCAAACAACCTCATTTATTTTAATTGATCAAAACTCTCTTGAAAATTATGGCATAAATTTTGGTCTTACCATACCATTACTTAGTTCAAGATCTTTTTCAACAATGAATTTAGGTTTTGAATTTGGTAAACTTGGAAACATAAACAATAACAATATTGAAGAAAACTATATTAATTTTGCAATCGGTTTTACCATGGCTCCAGATACCAGGTATGACCGATGGTTTAGAAAAAGACAATATGATTAAAAACAAAGGGATGAAAAAAATTGCATTATTAGTAACAGTGATATTTAGCCATTTTGGGTTTTTTGCTCAAGATTGCAAAATTCAGAATACTGACAATTATGGAGATGACAGTGTTAATTGTAGAAAGAACTTTGCTCTTTATACGGGGTACTTAAAACAAAAAAACTATGCTGATGCGGCCATATTTTGGAGTAAAACACAGCAGAAATGTCCTCAATTAAAGTCGAATTTATATGCTAATGGAACATATATCTACAAGCAGTTAGTTAAGGAGAAAAAGAAAGCAAAAGCAGCTGATGTTAATTTGTATAGAGATACACTTTANAATATTTATGATAAGTGGTTTGAAAATTTTGGACAATGCAATAAAACAAAGGTTTCATTAGCAAAAGATATTATCTATGTCAATGATCAAAAGAATTTCCCAAAAGCATATGCCTTNTATAAGGAAGTGGTTGAAAATGAGCCAGCTATAATCACATCAACTGACGTTAAATATTATTTTGTATACACAGGGATGTATATGCTTAAAACAGGAAAAATTGAATGTGAAGAGTTTTTNTCAAACTATGAAGCACTTTCTGCCATTTGTGAAAATAATATTGCCCAAGGTAAAAAAGTAGAAAAGTTTAATAACGTTCAAAATATTTTAGACAAGAAATTAGGGGAAACNCCTTGTGCTAGTTGTGATAAGTTAGAAGAAATATATAGCGCTAAATACAATAATGATCCAGAGAACATGGATCAAATTAGAAAGATTTTTTCAAGCCTTAGTAACAATAAATGTACGGAGTCTAAACTTTATTTAACNCTTTTNGATAAAGTATTAAACGATCCAGATAATCCACCAACCGCAAAGGATTTGTTTAGTGCAGCAGTAGCAGATTACAGAAGAAAAGATTTTACCAAAGCAGAAAGTAGGTTTAATCGAGCCTTGAGTATTTCAGAAGATGAAATTCAAAATCAAAAAATATATGAGATACTTTATGACATTGCTTTTAATAAAAAGCAGTACAAAAAAGGATTTGATATTGCAGGTAAATTATCCGATAATTGCGATGCTAATGACAAGCGTGCAAGAATTGTAGCAGCAAGTTCAAGTAGTTTTGGAAATAGTGCGCTTAATAAAAGTTTGATTTATTGTTTAGCGCTTAAATACGCTGCTAACTCATGTGGTAAAACTACTTCAGCTGCGCTAAATAGCTGGAAGGGTCAATTGTTACCAAAAAGTGAATTAATTATGCTTGACATTAAGAGCGGAAGTAGCCAACAAGTTCCATTTTGGGGGCAGAATGTTGAACTTAAAACCAGAGATTGATTTCACGTTATTTTTTAGCGTATTTAACATCATTTTCCCTTTTATTTTCTTGTTCTAATAGCGAAAATAACATAAGGAAAGTTGTAGAAAGTTCAGAAGATTTAATGACTGAAACTGCAATCGATGTAACCCTTAACTTTTCAGAATTTGGCCAATCTAAATTGTTATTGAATTCACCAAAATTAGTTCGATTCGAAGATGAAAATAATCAATTGATTATGGAATGTCCTATTGGTTTAGAACTCGTTTTTTATGATTCTTTAAAAAATATTGAGTCTGTTTTGGTTGCAGATTATGGTAAGCTATTTTCACAAAATCAATTATTAGATGTGCAGAGAAATGTAGTATTTTACAATAAGCAAAATGACACTTTATTTGCAGAAGAGTTACTAATTGATTTTGCAAAAGACAGTATTTATTCAAAAAATGCAGTAACTTTTTCAAATGAAGAGGGTAAGATTACAGGTAATAAACTCAAAGCTAATAGTAATTTCACCTTTTTTGAACTTTCTGACATTTCTGAAAGTCATGTTAATTATAATTTAGATTAATGGAGTTAACTAAAAAAATAAACAAGTTTGCAGAAAGAATGTGGTTAGTAATAGCCATTTTGTCAACTTTAGCTGTTTTTGTTTTTCGATTTATTGATGGAGAATTTAATAAATATTATATTCTTCTTGTTCCTTTTACTTGGGGGATTTTCCTAGTTAGAAGAGGNCTTCGAATTCGATTAAATAAAGCCAGTTCACCGAAAGACCCTAAAAAGTAAATGACTGTAGTAACATTACTTTTATTGGTGCTNCTTTCTTTAGCATGTTCCGCCTTTTTTTCAGGAATGGAAATCGCTTTTATTTCTTCCAATAAACTCAAAATTGAATTGGATAANAATAAAGGAGAAATAAGTGCNCGTATTTTATCCTTTTTTACTGATAAGCCNGCNTGGTTTATTGCGACTATGTTNATTGGTAATAATATTGCTTTAGTCATTTACACNTTGTANATGGCAATATTGTTTGAACCCTTGCTAAATAAAATGGGATTAGGGCCCTCAACAATACTTCTGTCACAAACTATNTTTTCNACCATTTTCATTTTGATATTTGCTGAGTTTCTTCCTAAAGCAGTTTTCAGGCTTAATCCTAACTTTGTTTTAAAGATATTTAGTGGTATTCTTTTGGTATTTTATGTCCTGCTATGGCCTATAACTGTTTTGGTTGTATATCTCACAAAATTCATTCTTAATTTTTTTGGGAAACATGATGGAAGTGATGAAAAAGTTAGTTTTAAAAAAACGGATTTAGATCAATATTTAGAGGAACTAAAAAGTGATTTAGGCGAAGATGAAGAGATGGAGCATGATGTTAAAATATTTCATAATGCATTGGGTTTTTCAGAAATAATTGCTAGAGATTGCATGGTGCCTAGAAATGAAATAATCGCCATGGAAATTAACAATTCAATAGAGGAGCTCAAAGCTGATTTTTTGGAATCTGGTCTCTCAAGAATTTTAATTTTTAAAGAAAATATTGATAATATCATTGGATATGTTCATAGTACAGCATTATTTAAAAATCCAAAAAATATCAAATCTGTACTTATGCCTGTTGGAATAATCCCAGAATCTATGGCAGCCAATAATGTTTTAGAGGAATTTATTTCTAAAAATAGAAATATAGCGGTTGTTGTAGATGAATTTGGAGGTACTGCAGGAATTGTAACCATGGAAGACATTATAGAGGAAATTTTTGGAGAGATAGATGATGAACATGATCAAGAACAATATGTTCAAGAAAAAATAGCTGATGATGAATTTGTTTTTTCAGCTAGATTAGAAATTGACATGATTAATGAGAAATTCAGGATTGGCCTTCCAGAGAAAGAAGAGTACGAAACATTGGGGGGTATGATTATAAATTTTGCAGAAACCATTCCTGAAAAGGGAGACGAATTCAACATAGAAAACTTCAACATCAAAATTCTTGAAGTTGAAGAAACTAAAATCATCAAAGTTCAATTGAAATTACTTCAACAAGATTAGTTTACAATTCTTTTCATTAAAAGTCTTCCGGGAATGTAGGAAGATAAAAAACCAACAGAGCTTAGGATGATTAAAAGCAATAGCAAATCAGATATTTTAATAAGGATGGGCCAATAGTCTAAAGCTGCATCATTTAGTTTGATAAATTCAAATTTCATTTGCAGTAAACAAATTATAACACCTAAGATTAACCCAGAAAAGCTACCTAATAAACTAATAAATAAACCTTCCTTGAAAAAGATGGCTCTAATGGTGTTTTTTTGACAGCCTAAAGAGGTAAGGGTAAAGATGTCTTTCTTTTTATCAATGATTAACATAGTTATGGCTGAAGTAATTGTAAAAGAAGAAAGTAAGAGAACTAAAATTAATACTGCCATAACCATCCATTTTTCAGCATCATTAGCCGCATAAATTAATTTATTTTTTTCTTCATGTGTAGATGCTTTAACTGTTGGGAATTTAGCGTTAATTTCATCTTTCAGTTTATTTACTTCATTATTGTTTTTAGTGTATACTAAAATACTAGATGCCCCATTATTGTAATTAAAAAAAGCGTTGGCGGTTTGATAAGCTATTATCGCTGTGGATTCATCAAAGTCAGGATTAATAGAATAAACTCCATTTAAAATTAAATTGTGTTTATTAAGCAGGCTTTTATTTTGAATGGAAAGTTTTTTATTGTTTGATATAGCATAAAGTGAAATTTCTGTCATGAAATTATGATTGGTTTCTACTTGAAGCTTGTACTGTAGTCCATATCCAAGCAATATGCTTGGGATTTTCTTAAAATATAAAGCAGCTATCCCTTGAGCCATATCTCCTTCCCAATTTTGAGTATGAAAAAGAGCGCTATCTGTTCCTATTATTTTTGCAGTCTCCCATTGTTTATTAAATTTTAATAAAGCAGTCTCTTCTATTTGTTTGTGAAAAGTTGCAATTTTTTCACTTGTTGAAAGAAAGGAAAATACATGATGGTCAGCCGTTATTTTTTTACCATTTACAGGGTCAATATAAAGGTCAGCAGCATGACGACCGTACATATCTTCAACATAGTATTGTATTCCGTTGAAGGCACTTAATATTATAATTAATGAAGCAGCACTTAAAAGAATTCCAAAAAATGAAATGAGAGAAATCACATTAATGATGTTTCTCGATTTTTTGGAGAACAAGTATCTTTTTGCGATAAAAGTAGAGACATTCATCAATGCTAAACTAATTAATCATTTTATGTTAATGTATTAATCTTATAAATATTACCTGGATTTTTCGATACAATTCCTTCCATTTCAAGTTTGGTTAACAACCCCAATAATGTGTAAAAATCAATTTCAACATGTTGGTTTAATGCATCAATATGTAAAGCTTGGTATTTTATTATGGTATCCACTATAATTTTTTCGTTTTTAGACAATGTTGTTTTTTGTTCCATTATGGGTAAACTAATTGTGTTGATGTGCACTTTTTCCATTTTAATTTCTTGAATCAGTTGGTTAGCACAAGTAAGAGGAATTGCTTCATGTTGTTGGATTAAATTATTACAACCGGCGGATGATGGATTATTTATATTGCCTGGAACTGCGAATACATCTCTATTATAACTACTTGCCAATTTAGCGGTAATTATACCTCCTCCTTTTGCTTTGGACTCTATCAATAATGTACAACTGCTTATTCCTGCTATAATTCTATTGCGTTTAGGAAAGTGAAACTTTAGAGGTGGTGTTTCTGGAGGGAACTCTGAAATCACACCACCTAATTCCATCATTTCATCTAATTCTTTTTGATGCTGCTTAGGATATATATGTAATAATCCACTTCCTAACACAGCAAATGTGGGCATCCTCTCTACTATAGCCTTTCTATGTGCAATGATGTCTATACCAAATGCCAAACCACTTATAATGTTAATGTTGTAAGATTTTAAATGTTCAATAAGGCTTTCTGTTATTTCTTTACCGTA
>PBXW01000059.1 GCA_002727735.1 Crocinitomicaceae bacterium | reverse complement strand
AATATCATTTGATGAGCCAGTATATACTCAACTGGATGTAGAGGATTATGTAAAAAGAGATGATGATGTTTCATTTGATAAATCCAAATTCTTCAGCGATCCTATTGGGCATTCATCCAATTTTATGCGATATGCAGCAGTAGCTGATGTTTATGTAGCCTGTCATTATTGGGATAATCGCTCTCCTTTTATATTCACAAGAGAAGATGTCAAAAGTCCAAACTGGAATATCTCCTTGGTGGCAGACGTGAGTTGCGACATTGATGGCCCTGTAGCCACTACCCTACGTCCATCTACCATAGCTGACCCCTTTTATGGATATAACCCTCAAAGCGAAGAAGAAGTAGATTTTGATAAAGAGGATAGTATTGGTGTAATGGCGGTTGATAACCTGCCATGTGAACTACCCAAAGACGCTTCGGTATCATTTGGAGAAATGTTTATTGATCATGTGTTGGAACCACTCTTAGGAAACGACCCAGAGGACATTATTTATAGAGCATCTGAAACCAAAGAGGGGAAACTTACCCCACACTTTGCTTACTTACAAGATTACTTAGAGGGGAAGGATTAAATATTTTTTAAATCTGCGATAGTCTTTGTTGGATTTTCGGCTTTAAATACAAAACTACCAGCCACCAATACATCTGCACCTGCATCAACCAATTGCTTAGCGTTGGCTGAAGTTACTCCACCGTCTATTTCAATCTTGGTTTCTAAACCAGCTTTAGATATCATAGATTTAAGTTTTTCTACTTTTCTGTAAGTACCTTCAATAAAAGCCTGTCCACCAAATCCAGGATTAACTGACATTAAGCATACCAAATCTATTTCTTCCAAGGTAGGTTCAAGTTGCTCCACGTTGGTATGTGGGTTTAATGCTACACCTGCTTTCATGCCTTCTTGCTTAATAGCTTGCAACGTTCTGTGTAGGTGTGTAGACGCTTCAATGTGAACAGTTAAGATATTGGCTCCCACGTTTTTAAAGTGTGTTATATAACGCTCTGGTTGAACTATCATTAAATGCACATCTAAAGGCTTCAAGGTGTGCTTATTAATGAACTCTATAACGGGAATTCCAAAAGAAATGTTGGGAACAAAAACCCCATCCATAACATCTAAGTGGTACCAATCTGCCTCACTATTATTAAGCATTTCACACTCTTTTTGAAGGTTAGCAAAATCAGAAGCTAATAAGGATGGCGCAATAAGATGACTCATGATTGAAATTTAAATTCACCACAAAGAAAACAAAAGAATTAAAGCTATGGAAATATTAACCTAAGTAAGATTTTAACAACTTACTACGAGAGGTGTGTTTTAATCTACGAATAGATTTCTCCTTGATTTGACGCACTCTCTCTCTTGTTAAATCAAACTTCTCACCTATTTCCTCTAAGGTCATAGGATGTTTACCACTCAAACCAAAGTATAAACGAATAACATCAGCTTCTCTAGGNGTAAGTGTTGACAGAGATCGTTCAATTTCTCTTCTTAGAGATTCATTCATTAAAATCTTGTCAGGCTTTGGCGATTCATCAGACGACATCACCTCATACATGTTGTTACTATCTTCAGAATCTGATAGTGGGGCATCCATAGAAAGATGTCTACCACTATTTTTAATAGATTGCTTCACCTCTTCAATAGTAATATCCAAAGATTCGGCAATTTCTTCAGGTGTTGGAGAACGCCCAAACTTTTGCTCTAAAGCAGAGAACTGCTTGTTGATTTTATTGATAGAGCCAATTTTATTCAATGGTAGACGAACAATTCTGGATTGCTCAGCTAGGGCTTGCAATATGGACTGTCTTATCCACCAAACTGCATAAGAAATGAATTTAAAACCTCTAGTCTCATCAAAACGTTGTGCAGCCTTAATCAAGCCAAGATTACCTTCATTGATTAAATCCGGCAAGGTTAACCCTTGATTTTGATATTGCTTAGAAACAGATACTACAAAACGTAGATTTGCTTTAACCAAACGCTCTAAGGCGATATGATCACCCTCCTTTATTCTTTTAGCCAACTCCACCTCTTCCTCAGCAGTAATTAAATCTACACGACCAATTTCTTGAAGGTATTTATCCAGAGAGGCGGTCTCTCTGTTGGTGACTTGTTTGGTTATTTTTAGTTGTCTCATCTAGTGATTTTAACCATTAAAAATGGGAAATACTATTACGTCCCAAAGTTAATTTAGGTTACATTCCTTTTAAAAATAAACAAAAAAAGCCACAATAAATGTGGCTTTTGCATAATTATTTGAATTGAATTACTATGCTTCTTGCTTTGGAGCAGGCTTTTCAAGTAGCACTTTTCTAGATATTTTTAGCTTACCAGATTTTGGATCTTTTCCAATAAGTTTAACATCTAATTCGTCTCCTACTTTCAAGTAATCTTCTACTTTCTCCACTCGCTCATGAGCAATTTCAGAAATATGTAATAAAGCATCATTTCCAGGAAGTATCTCAAGAAAAGCACCAAAGGTTACAATGTTCTTTACTTTCCCATTATATACTTCACCAACCTCAGGTACTGGAGGATATGCAATTAGATCAATTCTTCTTAATGCTTCCTGCATACCTTCTTTATCATCTGCAAAAACTTCTACAATAGCTTTTCCGTCTTCTGGATCACCAATGCTGATAGAAGTATTTGTTTCTTCCTGCATCTTCTGAATGGTTTCACCTCCTTTACCGATGATTCCACCAATAGAATCTTCAGGAACTTCAATGGTCTCAATTCTTGGAACAAAAGATTTGTAATCAGATCTTGGTGCATCCATAGCTTTCATCATTTCACCCAAGATGTGCATTCTACCATCTTTGGCTTGATTTAATGCATTTTCAAGCATTTCGTAATCTAAACCATCAATTTTTATATCCATTTGGCATGCTGTAATTCCATTCTTTGTACCAGTTACTTTGAAATCCATATCACCTAAGTGATCTTCATCTCCAAGTATATCTGAAAGAATAGCATATTTACCTTCATTATCAGTAATTAATCCCATAGCAATTCCAGAAACTGGACTTTTCATTTTAACTCCACCGTCCATTAAGGCCAATGTACCAGCACAAACTGTTGCCATTGATGATGACCCATTTGATTCTAAGATATCAGAAACTAATCTGATGGTGTATGGGTTTACATCTTTTCCAGGCAACATTGGCTTAAGCGCTCTTAGCGCNAAGTTCCCATGCCCTACTTCTCTTCTACTAACCCCTCTTATAGGTCTGGCTTCACCAGTTGAGAATGGAGGAAAGTTATAATGCAACAAGAAATCTAAATCATCTTGCATTAAAGCACCATCTTTACGNTGAACATCTAAAGAACTTCCTAATGTAAGAGCAGTTAATGATTGAGTTTCACCTCTTGTGAATAAAGCAGAACCATGAACAAATCCAGGTAAGAAATCAACTTCACATGATATTGGTCTTATTTCAGTAGTTTTTCTACCATCTAAACGAATTTTTTCATCTAGCACTACTCTTCTAACAGCCTCTTTTTGAGTTGACTTAAAGTATTGCCCCAATAAAAATCCATTTTCAGCTAACTCTTCTTCGCTTAATGTAGCTTTAAATTCTTCTTTAACTGCACCAAAAAGCTCTCCTCTTTTCTTCTTATCAGCAAGACCTTGTTTTGCGATATCATAGAACTTATCATAAGCAAATGCATGAATTTTATCTCTTAGTTCATCATTATGCGTTTCGTGANTATATTCTCTCTTTGGGTTAGCCTTAGCCACCTTAGATGCTATAGCTAATTGTAAGTTACATTGGTCTTTAATAACCTCGTGAGCAACTTTAATTGCCTCAAGCATATCAGCTTCACTAACCTCATTCATTTCACCCTCAACCATCACGATACTATCTAATGTACCTGCAATCACCATATCCATCTCAGCCCCTTTTAACTCTTCAAAAGTCGGGTTTATGATATGATTACCATCTTTTTTAGCTATTCTAACTTCAGAAACAGGACCATTAAATGGAATATCTGAAACAGCTAAAGCTGCTGATGCCGCTAAACATGCTAAAGCATCTGGCATATTCTCTTTTTCAGATGAAATTAACTGAATCATTACTTGAGTATCTCCGTGGAAATCGTCTGGNAANAGTGGTCTTAATGCTCTGTCTACTAAACGCATTGTTAGGATCTCTTCGTCACTAGGTCTAGCTTCTCTTTTCAAAAAGCCACCTGGGAAACGACCCGTTGAAGTAAACTTTTCTCTGTAATCTACCGTTAATGGCATAAAATCNACCCCATCCTTNNCATCTGGGTTAGAGACTACAGTAGCCAACAACATGGTATCACCCATTCTTACTGTTACCGAACCATCTGATTGCTTGGCTAATTTTCCAGTCTCAATAGAGATTTCTTTTCCTCCAGGAAGACTCATTTTTTCATTGATTATATTCATNTTTCTTATTTTAATTTTAACAAAAAAAGGACCATTACGCTAGCGCAATAGTCCCCTCNAATACATGTTNTACAGTTAAATTATCTTCTNATTTTTAANTTNTTGATAATCNCTCTGTATCNTTCAATATCTTTATNCTTNAAATAATCCAACTGACTTCTTCTCTTNCCNACCAATCTGATAAGAGATCTTTGTGTGTTATAGTCTTTTTTGTTGGCTTTCAAATGTTGAGTCAAATGATTAATTCTAAAAGTGAACATCGCAATTTGACCCTCTGCAGAACCGGTATCGGACTCCCCCTTACCGTACTTCTTAAAAAATTCTTTTTTCTTTTCTGAATCTAAATACATATCAACACTATTTTAGTTATTGTAATGCTAAACGGCTGCAAATATATACGAATAATGTGTAATAACTAAAATAATGGTAGAATTAATNTAGCANCNCTTAAAAAACCCANCCAATTCTAATACAACCTAATCCGTTAAGGGCCAACTGCTGAACATTACTCTTAGGAATTAAAGTAGTTACTTCAGATGACGTTTGTGAGCTACCATCTACCTGTGTTAATGAGCCAGCTAAATTGTTGGTTTGCAAGAATAACAATCCAAACTCTGCTCCAATAAACAGGTTTTCTGTTAAAAATTGATCAAAACCACTAAAGACACGAACACCAAATTGTCTAATTGGTCTTTTAATACTGTAATTTTCATCGGCTATAAATGTTAAAGAATCTGTTCTAGATCCATACTCATCATTTCTACCAAATCCTACAATTCCCTCAATACCAGTGTACAAATTGGTTGTTTTAATTTNCTTATGCCCTTCATATCCAAAAGAAAACTGGTGGAGTGAATTGATTTTTTCAACACTTCCCACTCCTAATCCGTTTATTTCATAAATTTCATGATAAAGAGAAGTTCTTGTTGTATTAAGATTTAACCTCAAAGCAGATTTAGGGTTCAAAAAAAACCTAACTTTTACTTTTGGTCGNTAATCATCATTGTTAAAGGCTGGATAAATCTGCCCCTCTATTGAAAAGTAATTTGAATTTGATGAAGTACTATCTTGTGCTTTGTATTGCGTTATAAAAACAAGAAAACACAACAGGAAAAAAGATTTAACTATATATTGAATTAAAGAATTATATAACATTTTTTAATGTATTGATTATTAGTTATTTATGTTTTTTAACATGGGGACNAATTTAAANTCTCCATATGTCTGTGTTTTAAAATCATCGTTGTTTAAACGTGATATTACTTTCATTTGTTGTACGTCTTTATCACCAACAGGAATAACCATTCTACCACCCACCTTTAATTGGAACTTTAAGTCTTCTGGAACATAAGGAGCACCACAAGTAACAATAATTCCGTCAAAAGGCGCAAATGCAGGTTTCCCTTTAAAACCATCTCCAAAATAAAGTTGAGCCCTGTATCCGTTTTGGTTAAGAAATAATTTTGCGGAATTAAATAAATTTTTCTGTCTTTCTATGGAATGAACTTTAACCCCTAATTCACATAGTACAGCTGTTTGATATCCAGAACCAGTACCAATTTCCAACACCTTACTCCCTTTACTTACGTTCAATAGCTCTGTTTGAAAGGCAACCGTATAGGGCTGACTTATGGTTTGCCCCTCACCGATTGGAAAAGCTGAATCTTCATAAGCAAATTTATCTCTAAAAACAGGATCAAGAAAAAGATGCCTTGGAACTATACCAATAGCTCCTAATACCTTTTTATCTGATATNCCTTTACTTTTAAGCTCTGCAACCAACTTATTTCTCAATCCAATANACTTCGNATCATTCATCAACACAAAAATGCATGTAATTACCAAACTTTCAGAGATATTTCATAAATATTGCTAACAACTCATGTTAATAATTAGAATATAAAAACCAATATTTAGTAAATTTGAATTCAATTAATTCAATATATGTACAAAATTGGGGTTGTAGGAGCCGGACACTTGGGCAAAATTCACATCAAGATTCTTAAGGAAGCTGATTTTATTGAATTAGTAGGCTTTTTCGACATCAATGAACAAGTTAGAAATCAAGTATCAGAGGAATATGGGGTTAAATCATTTGAAAAATACGAAGCTCTTATTCAATCCTGTGACATTATAGACATTGTTACTCCTACTATAGCACACTACAGCTGTGCTAAAACAGCTATAGAGCACAACAAACACGTTTTCATAGAAAAGCCTGTAACTCAAACAATAAGTGAGGCGAAAAGCCTTATTAAACTAGCTCAAAAACACCATGTGAAAGCACAAGTGGGCCATGTTGAACGATTTAACCCAGCTTTTATAAAAGCTTCTAAACAATTATCTAAACCAAAATTCATTGAAACCCATCGCTTGGCTCAATTTAACCCAAGAGGAACTGATGTTTCTGTTATTTTAGATTTGATGATACATGACCTAGATATTTTACTACATGTGGTTAAATCTCCTGTCAAAAACATCCAAGCAAGTGGTGTAGCTGTCCTAAGTGATACGCCAGATATAGCTAATGCAAGGATTGAGTTCATTAATGGTTGTGTAGCTAATTTAACTGCCAGTAGAATGTCTCTTAAAAACATGAGAAAATCTAGGTTTTTCCAAAAAGATGCATACATCTCTATAGATTTCCTCAACAAACAGTTTGAATACATCTGTTTGGAAGAAGTCAAAGAACCTGAACCATTCGTGCCTATTTTAGATTTAGGGCCAAAAGGCAAAAAGAAAGTGGTTATGCAAACTGAAAAGTCATCTGAAATAAACCCAATTGAAGAAGAGTTAAAATCATTTGTAGATTCTATTTCTAAAGATAAAAGCCCCGAAATAGACCTTGTTTCAGCACAAAAAGTGTTGCAATTGGCTATTGATATTTCAGAGCAAATTACAATGACTCAAAATTAATCTAAGGGTTATAATAAAAATGGTATTTTCGCGTTCTTTCTATATGAAGCAAATTTGGGTTATAGCTATTCTCTTTTTATGTAGTTGTCAAGTTTTTGATAGACCTGAAAAAATACCCTCATTTATTCATATTGACCATTTTGATTTTAGTATAACCCATAGTAGCCAGGGGTCATCAAGTAATAAAATAACAGATGCATGGGTATACATGGATGGCAATTTAGAAGGTGTATATGAACTACCCAGCACTATACCTCTACACTACGAAGGAAATCACCGTTTGAAAATATACCCTGGGATAAAACAAAATGGCATAGCTGGAGACAGAACAAAGTATGACTTTTACAAGGCCTATGAACTGGACATTACATTATTTCCAGATAGCATTATACCAGTTCATCCTTCAACTGAATATGAAGATCAATTGTTTTTTTGGATTGAAAACTTTGAAGATCCCCAATCAAGATTTACCACCTACACTATATCAGATACTAGTTTAGAAATCACCAATCAACCTCAAGAAATTTTATTTGACGGATCAAATATTGGAGAAATATCATTGAATTCATTTCAAGAAGTTTTCGAGATGAGAACAGATGAACTTGATTTTAATCAATTTCCAAAAAACATCAATATACCAGCATATATCGAAATGAATTATGCAAACAATTATCCTTTTACTGTAGGCATACTACACAAAGATGATTTTTTGCCTTACATGAGACAACCCCTTATTACTTTAACTCCTACACACTCTTCACAAGATAGCGTAGTTTGGAACAAAACTTACCTATACATACCGGATGCAACTAACTTTTACCCAAGTGCTACTTCTTTTGACTTATACATAAGTATACTCAATTCAGACTATAGTGACGATGTAAAGGTAAGGTTAGACAACATTAAAGTAATTTACAGACAATGAAGAAAAAGTACCTATGGTTAGTATTTCTTTTTTTCGATTGGCTGTCTGCTGCNTCTGCTTGGTTTTGCTTTAATTTTTTCAGAAAAACATATATNGAAAATTANCATTTTGAACTTAACTATAAGTTAATTTACAGCACCATAATTATATCTGTTTTATGGGTNTTACTTTATGCTGCTTTAGGACAATATAAAAATGCCTACAAAAAGTATCGAATAAAAGAAGTNACGCAAACTATTTCACAATCACTTCTNGGNATAATACTCATATTCTTTGGTTTACTNTTAGATGATCAAATCAATTCTTACCAAGATTATTACAACCTTGTTTTAGCTATTATTATCCTTCANACCACGCTTACCTTCCTTCCAAGAATAATCATCACCTCAAATCTTGTAAGTAAAATACACAAGGGTAAAATTGGATTCAACACCTTAATTATTGGAAGCAGGAATAAAGCCAAAGAAACGCTACTTGAAATAAGAGGATTAAAAAAGTCATCTGGATATTTTTTTAAAGGATATATCTCTACAAATGGAGGGCCAGATATGATGACCACCACTGGTTTAGAAAAATTAGGAGATTATATTGATTTAAAGCAAGTTATTAATTCACACCAGATTGAAGAAGTTATTATTGCTACAGAACCTAAAGAGCATGAAAAAACAAATACCATAATAAATGATCTTGCCGACCTTAATGTTAAAATAAAGGTCATTGCAGACATGTACAATATCCTTACTGGCTCTGTTAAAATGAGTTCCATTTTTGGTGCACTTTTAATTGCAGTAAATCCCGAAATACTTAGCCCCTGGGAAAAAATTACCAAAAGGATTGTAGATGTCATTCTTTCTACCATTGCTATCATACTGCTCTCTCCTATTTTCATACTTCTGTCTCTTATAATAAAAAGCGGAACCAAAGGACCTATTATTTTTAAACAAGAACGAATTGGAATAAATGGGAAACCTTTCATGATTTATAAGTTTAGGTCTATGTTCAATGAAGCTGAAAAAGATGGNCCTCAACTTTCAAGTCAACATGATCCCAGGATAACACCTATTGGAAAATTCATGAGAAAAACAAGGTTAGATGAAACNCCACAATTCTTCAATGTTATATTAGGNGATATGGCTCTTGTTGGACCGAGACCCGAAAGGCAATTCTACATTGATAAAATCATTGCAGAAGCACCTCATTACAAACATATACTAAAAGTTAAGCCTGGNATTACAAGCTGGGGTCAAGTGAAGTTTGGTTATGCAGAAAATGTAGAAGAAATGGTTGCACGTCTCAAATTTGACTTGTTATATGTAGAAAACATGTCTTTAGTATTGGATTTAAAAATACTTTTTTANACTGCCATTATTATGATTAAGGGTGATGGTAAATAGTTAAAAAGTAGTTCTATATTTGTCCAAAAAAATTGTATGAAAAATATTGCTGTAATAGGAGCAGGAACTATGGGAAACGGAATTGCTCATGTTTTTGCACAAAGTGGATANCAAGTTAATCTTATAGATATATCTACAGAGGCTCTTGACAAAGCGTTAGCTACTATTGAAAAAAACCTTGATAGAATGGTAGCTAAAGAAAAAATAACTCAAGAAAACAAGCAAAGTACACTAGGTAACTTATCTAAAATAACTGACTTGAAAAAAGGGGTTGAAGCAGCTGATTTAGTGGTAGAAGCAGCTACTGAAAATATGGATATTAAATTATCTATTTTCAAAGATATGGACCAACATGCTCCTGAGCACTGCATATTATCAACCAATACATCATCTATATCCATTACAAAAATTGCAGCAGCTACTAATAGAGCAGATAGGGTAATTGGAATGCACTTTATGAACCCAGTTCCTATTATGAAACTTGTGGAGGTAATTAAAGGTTATTCAACATCAGATAAAACTTTGGACACTATAATGGAACTGTCTAGAAATATTGGCAAAATTCCTGTGGAGGTAAATGATTTTCCTGGTTTTGTAGCCAACAAAATATTGATGCCTATGATTAATGAAGCCATCATAACGCTTCATGAAGGTGTTGCTGGAGTGGAGGAAATTGATACTGTGATGAAATTAGGNATGGCACACCCCATGGGGCCCCTACAATTGGCTGACTTTATTGGANTAGACGTATGTTTAGCCATATTAAAAGTGCTTCAAGATGGATTTGGGAACCCAAAATACGCACCTTGTCCACTTTTAGTAAACATGGTAACAGCAGGAAAACTAGGTGTTAAATCAGGTGAAGGTTTTTATTCCTGGAATCACGGAACAAAAGAGCTGATAGTATCAGACTATTTTAAAGCCTAATTCTCTACCCATTCTAAATACCTCTTGAATTTTTTAGAGGATTTATGTTGATACGACCTTGCAAAAGATCGAATTGACATAAGCACTTCGTTTTTAGGATTTAATTGTTGTGTAGTAACATTTTTAGTAGCGTTCATACCATAGGCTTTTCAAGTTATTTTACTTAAAACGACCTATTTTAGAATTTATTGCTTAAAATTTAGCCATGGGTCAAAACCAATTGTTTTTCATCAATCAGCTTTCTTAGATTTATTAAGGCATAACGCATCCTTCCTAATGAAGTGTTTATACTTACCCCTGTTTTTTCAGCTATTTCTTTGAAGCTCATTTTCATAAAAAAGCGCATTTTAACTACTTCTTTTTGATCTTGGGGTAATTCATGAATTAATAACCTTACATCTTTCAAAATTTGATCATTAATCATNACATCTTCGATGGAAGAATCTTCCAGTTTTAAAACACTAAAAATATCAAAATCTGGGTTGGAAGAACTTCTTCCNACATAAGGCATTTTAGATGACTTCCTNAAGTGATCAATNACCTGATTATGTGAAATTCTCAATATCCACGATAATAACTTTCCTTCGTGATGATAGGACTCTTTCTTGAGGTTAATAACCACTTTTATAAAAACTTCTTGAAAGATATCGTTAGCAAGGTCATGATCTTTTACTAATTGCATGATATAGGAAAACACTTTTGATTGATACCTTTTTAATAAAATATCAAAAGCAGTATTGTTACCTGAACGAAATTGTTGAATGAGGAACTCATCACTTTTTGAAGCATACATATTCTACAGTTTTTGTTTAAAAAGTTAAATAGTAGAATTAATGTATAGGCAATGAGTTTTAAAATTATACTCAAATATAGGAAACAAAATTCAAAACTGAAAACAAATCTGTTAATTTAGCCGCAATTACTCCAAGAGGTGTCCACAGTTAAGAAAGAACATATCGAAATCATTGGTGCTAGAGTTCACAACTTGAAAAACATAAATGTTAAAATTCCAAGAGATAAATTAACGGTAATAACAGGTGTGTCCGGATCAGGAAAGTCTTCTTTAGCTTTTGACACTTTATATGCNGAGGGTCATAGAAGATATATAGAAAGCTTAAGTGCCTATGCTCGTTTATTTCTTGGAAGAATAGAAAAACCAGATGTAGATGACATCAAAGGTATATCTCCTGCCATAGCAATAGAACAAAAAGTAAACTCTTCCAATCCAAGGAGTACAGTGGGCACAACAACTGAGATTCATGATTTTTTGAAACTACTTTATGCCAGAATAGGAAAAACCATATCCCCNATAAGTAATGAAGAAGTTACTCGCGATTATCCAGAAGATGTACTTCAGTGGATACTTAGATTANCTGAAAACACCAAAATTCTTATTGGTGCACCTATTCATATACCAAAAGGTAGAACGGCTGCAGAACAAAACAAAATTTACATTCAACAAGGCTTCAGTAAAAAATGGGCAGATAAAAACATTATAGAATTAAATGANCAGCCAATAAAAGAAGAGGAGGATTTAATCATTGACAGAGTTACTAATGATAGTTCCGATGAAAATCAAGCAAGAATTAGTGAATCATTAGAAATGGCGTTTCATGAAGGTAAAGGAAGATGCAAAATCATATATTTTGTTGGTAAAACCCCAAAAGAAGAAAACTTCAATCAACTTTTTGAAAAAGATGGTCAAGTTTTTCAAGAACCTTCTTTAGATTTTTTTACGTTCAATAACCCATATGGTGCTTGTAAAACATGTGAGGGATTTGGAATGGTTATAGGAATTGATCCATCTTTAGTTATTCCAAACCCAAATCTAAGCATATTTGAAGATGCCATCACCTGTTGGAAAGGNGAAAAAATGAGCAAATGGAAAAATGAACTCATTAAAAANGCTCATTATTTTAATTTCCCGATTCATGANGCTTANCATGAGCTTAGTGAAGAAAACAAATTGTTATTATGGGAAGGAAATAATTATTTCAAGGGATTACACCAGTTTTTCAAATATCTGGAACGAAAATCTTACAAGATTCAATNNAGAGTAATGCTAGCCAGATATAGAGGAAAAACCACTTGTAACACATGCCATGGAGACAGATTGAGGATTGATGCAAATTACGTTAAAGTTGGTGGACTTTCCATTAGTGAAATCAATAGGTTTAGCATTAAAGAAGCTTTGCACTTTTTCAAGCATTTGGAATTAGAAAAAGGGGATAAACAAATTGCCAATAGACTAATTACAGAGATTAGTTCCAGATTAAGCTATTTAAATGATGTAGGNTTAAACTATTTAACATTAAATAGACCAACCAATACTTTATCTGGTGGTGAATCTCAACGAATTAACNTGGCTACATCNATTGGAAGCTCTTTAATTGGTTCCATGTATATTTTAGATGAGCCATCTATTGGTTTACACCCAAAGGATAGTCAACAATTAATCAACGTATTAAAAAAGTTAAGAGATATTGGNAATTCCGTTATAGTTGTAGAACACGATGANGANATGATGATGTCNGCAGATGAAATTATTGACATTGGCCCNGGTGCAGGAAGATATGGNGGCGAGGTGGTATTTAAAGGNAACCATCAAGAACTNATTCATCATCAAAAAAGCTTAACAGCTAAATATTTAACCAAAGTANTNCGNATTGATATTCCAAAACAAAGAAGACCAGCCAAAGATTTTATAGAAATTAACGGTGCATATTTACATAACCTTAAAAATATTAACGTCAAATTTCCTCTAGGAACTTTTTGCGTAGTAACAGGTGTAAGCGGAAGTGGGAAATCGACTTTAGTTGGTGAAATTCTTTACAAGTTTTTTGAGAGATACTTTATCACTGAAATAAAACAACCTCTTCATGCAAATAGCATTAAAGTCAATTTTGACATGATAGATGGTGTTGAATTTGTGGACCAAAACCCAATAGGTAAAAGNTCAAGATCAAACCCAATAACATACATCAAAGGTTATGACGACATAAGACAATTATTCGCCAAACAAAAACATGCAAAACTCAATGGTTTTAAACCTGGATTTTTCAGCTTTAATGTAGATGGAGGAAGATGTGAAAAATGTCAAGGGGAAGGACAACTTACTATATCGATGCAATTTATGGCTGATGTTCATTTAACCTGTGATGAGTGTCATGGAAAGCGGTTCAAAGAGGAAGTTTTAGAGGTTAAATACAAGGATAAAAACATTGCAGACATTCTAGAGATGACAGTTGAAGAGAGCTTAACTTATTTCGACCAGGATGATACGCATTGCAAAAAAATTAAATCTAAGATAGAAGCACTGAACGAAGTTGGATTAGAGTATGTTCAACTTGGACAATCATCCAACACCTTAAGTGGTGGTGAAGCCCAGCGAATTAAATTAGCCTCTTTCCTCACTGGCAAGAAGTCTAATCAAAGAAAATTATTCATTTTTGACGAACCCACTACAGGTTTACATTTTCATGATGTTAAAAAGCTAATTAAGTCACTTCAAGAATTAGTTAATATTGGTCACCATGTAGTTATAATAGAACATCACATGGACATTATAAAAACTGCAGATTGGATTATAGATTTAGGGTTGGAAGGTGGAGACAAAGGGGGTAATTTATTATATCAAGGTACTCCAGAGAATTTTTTAAACAGCGACATAAAATCCTATACTAAAGAACATCTGGCTAAATGCTTTCTTTGATCATAACGTTTTCCTCTCTCAAAAATTGATGCTGATATAGCTCATAGTATTGCCCTTTTTCTTTGAGAAGAGATTTATGGGTACCTTCTTCTACAATTTTACCTTTATCCAATACTAAAATTCGGTCTGCATTTTTTATAGTTGAAAGTCGATGAGCAATTATTAATGAAGTTCTATTTTTAGTGATAACTTTTGTTGCTTTTTGGATTAATTCCTCAGCTGATGAATCAACAGATGATGTTGCTTCATCTAAAATAAGTAGATGGGGTTTTCGAATATATGCTCTTAAAAATGAAATAAGTTGTCTTTGTCCAGAAGACAGTACTCCTCCCCTTTCTTTTACTTGAAATTGATAACCCCCTTCTAATTGAGCAATAAAGTCATGAACACCAACTTCTTTTGCTGCTTCTATTACTTCTTCAATCGAAAAATCATCATCTCCAAGCGTTACATTTTCATATATGGAAGTGTTGTACAAAAAAACATCTTGAAGTACAACAGCAACTTTAGATCTTAGAGAAGTTAAAGATATTGTTCTAATATCTTTATCATCAAGCATTATTTTTCCATCTTGAAATTCATAATATCTAGACAATAAATTGATCAAAGAAGTTTTACCTGCTCCAGTTGGACCAACTACTGCAACTGTTTCTCCTTCTTTTAATTCTAAATTTAAATCCTCAAAAACTTTCACCCTACCATCATAACTAAAATGAACATCTTTAAATGTTATATGACCTTTAAAAGATTTGAGCTCATCTTTGCTTTTTTGGACAATTACCTCTTCGTTATCCAATAATTCAAAAACTCTTGATGAACTTACCATACCCATTTGTAGTGTATTAAAACGATCGGCTAACATTCTAATAGGGCGAAATAACATATGGACATAAAGAATGAAAGACATCATCTCAGTTGTAACAGTACCATAATCTACATTGCCATATGAAATGGACCAAATACTGTATACCACTAAAATAGCTATAGATAATGCACTTAAAGTTTCTACCACAGGAAAGAAAATGGAATAAGCCATAATGCCTTTTATGTGAGCTTTTTTGTGCTTTTGGTTAATCTTATTGAACTTTTTTGCTTCTACGTTTTCCCTACTAAATATTTGAACAACATTCATACCTGTGATGTGTTCTTGAACAAAAGAATTCAAATGAGAAACCTGCTTTCGAACTTCTTGAAAAGAACTTTTTATGGCTCGTTTAAAAATATTGGTACTAATTAGTAATAAAGGAATGGGAATAAGAACCAATAAAGTTAATTTCCAATTTATATAAAACATGAAAGTTAAAACCCCAACTAATTTTAGTAAATCTCCAATAATAACCAATATACCTTGGGAAAAAATATCTGCAATAGTCTCCATATCACTAACAGAACGGGTTACTAACATTCCTATGGGGTTTTGATCGAAGTATTTTAGTTTTAATTTGGTAATGTGCTGAAACAATTGATTCCTCAAATCCTTTACTACCCGCTGACCTAAATCACTAGATGTGTAAGAAACTACTATTAAAAAAATAGATTCAACAATAAGAATAGAAATAACAAGAATTGTCCCAAATAAGAGAGCCTTTTCATCACCTACTCTAACATAATCCCCGACTAATTTACCAATGATATAAGGTCGAATGGGAGATAATATCGCCAATAATATTGTGAGTACTATACCCCTTATAAGAAGTGACCTATGAGGCCTAGAAACCTTAATAACGCGTTTGAACAATATGGAGTCCCAGACTTTTACTTTAGACATAAATTTGGGATGGGTAATTGACATTAGTTAGGAATAAACCTTTGGCTTTTNCNGATGGNCCAGCTTTAGTTCTATCCTTTAAATCCATTATTTTTTTNAACTCATTTACCGAAATCTTTTCCTTACCNACTAATANCATCGTNCCTACNATTGCTCGAACCATATTTCTTAAAAATCGGTTAGCTTTAATAGTGAANATAATTTGTTCATTCTTTTTACTCCAAAANGCNTCGTACACTTCACAAAAAAAATGATTCACNTCAGTATNAACTTTACTAAACGATGTAAATTCATGNTTNCCTANTAAANNNGAACAACATTTANTCATGTTTTCAANATTAAGATCTCCAGCAACATAAGTGACTAATCCTTGATCAAAAGGAGCTTTAGTAGTCGAAATTCTGTATTCATAGGTTCTGCTTAATGCATCAAACCTAGAATGAGACTCATTTGAAACAACCAATATTTGCTTTATCTCTATATCTAGAGGNAATACATTATTTAATAGAAAGGTAAAATGATTTAAATCATTTATCTCCTTTAAGTCAACATGAAAATAAAATTGTGACGCATGAACACCCGTATCAGTCCTACCACACCCGGTAATATGAACATTTTTTTGTTTGGTTAACAGGGCCAGTTTTTCTTGTATAACCTGTTGAATTGAAATTGCATTGTCTTGTATTTGCCAACCATGATAATGAGTTCCATTAAATGCTATTTCAAAAAAATATCGCATGAACTATTGCGCCAAAATCTTATTTATGTGATTCATTGCTTCATCAAATGTAGCTTGGATAGTTATATTAGACGTGTCGATTTCAATGGCTCCAGTCGGTTTTTTTAAAGGGCTAACCTCCCTATTAAGATCTTGGTAATCTCTAGAATTTATATTATCTAAAACTTGTTGATATTCAATTTCTTCCCCTTTTTCTTTGAATTCCTGCCACCTTCTCATAGCTCTTTTATCAGCTGATGCTTTTACCCAGAACTTGATATCTGCATTTGGAAACACAACTGTCCCAATATCTCTTCCGTCCATTACAAGATTTTCTTTTTTGCCATATTGCTGTTGAATATTTACCAATTTTTCTCTAATAAGAGGATATTTACTTACTTCACTTACTTGATTAGACACCTCAAGTGTTCTAATTTTATCTTCAACAACTTTTCCATTCAATCGAACAAAACTTTTACCATAGGAATTTGGTTTAGTAAAGTCTATTTGAAATGAGTTTAAATGATCTTTAAAAGCAGCGTTTAACTTTCCCTCTTTATCAATTAAACTATGCTCCATATAATACAGGGAAACAGCCCTATACATAGCACCAGTATCTATGTATATATAATTTAATGCTTCGGCAATTTTCTTAGCTAAAGTACTTTTACCACAACCAGAATGACCATCAAGAGAAATTATAATATTTTTTTTCATACAAAAAAAAAGGCTGTCATGTAGACAGCCTTAAAATTACTAAATAAGTCGAATTAAATTTCTTCAACCTCAATCATTTCAAAAGGTAAATCTATGATTGCTTCATAATCTTCTCCAGCCTCAAGCATATCTTCATCATCTTCTTCATAGTACCATTTTACTTGGACATCAGTACCACTTAATGATTCTAATTTTTTAAACACATCTAAAATACATTTTGATGAACTAGTATTAAAATATTCCAATTGAACACTTAATACAGTTTGGTCATTAACAGATTGGCTATAATTATCAATCCAATCAATTATTGGTTTGTAAAACTCTATAGAGTTTTCAGGAATTGATCTACCCTTTAAAAGTAAATCGCCATTTCCTTTAAGTTCTACAACTGGTGTTTTTGCTGATCCCTCTAAAATTAAATCCTCCATGATGCTATTTTTTTAAAATTTTAACTGTTAATGTGAAAAATGAAAAACCTTCATTTATTTCTCTTATATTATAATCAAGCTTTGAACCCGATCTTCTTGCTATGTCTATTAAACCTAATCCTCCACCTCCTTTTTTACTTAGAACTCCATTATTTAAGACTTCTTTATAATAAGCCTTTAACTGATCTCTATCTAAAGAATTGATGTAATCAATTTTACCAGAAATATCGGCTACATTAGTGGAATCAATATAATTTCCAGTAACAATATTATAAGAATCAGGTGTTCTGCTAATGCTAAAAATAGCTGATTTTTTTTCAGCTAACTCTTCAGGTGAACCTTTAACTTCAAATTCATCAATATGATGATATAAGTTCTGTAAACATTCTACTAATACATTGAAGACACGTTTTCTAATTTTGGGAGCATCCTTAAGATCTTCCATTTTAGACTCCATAATTTGGAAAACTGAACTTAATAATTCTGAAGTAATTGACCCTTTAAAGGCAAGGAGAACATAATCTCTCTCCATTAATTTATATAGATCAAAAATATCGGTTTTCATTTCGAAACAAATATAATAAATAGTTAATAGGTCTTACACATATTTCAACATATCATAATAATTAAAATATTAGATTTGAAAAATGAGAGAAAAAGAATGGTTTGAAGATTGGTTTAACTCNAGATACTATCACTTATTGTATCAAAANAGAAGTCAAAANGANGCAAATTTTTTCATAGAAAATTTAGTAGAAAANNTAGCTTTAAATGAAAAATCAAACGTACTTGACTTGGGCTGTGGAAAAGGAAGACATGCATTTAAACTCAGTGGTATTTTTAAAAATGTTGATGGCATAGATTTATCAGAAAACAACATCAACTTTGCCAAGCAAATTAAAAAGCAAAATCTTAACTTTTACATTGGAGATATGAGGAACTTCAATATGAAAAAAAAGTACAATTACAACCCCATTGGGTATATTTGGCACTGAGCAGTCACCTAAAAGTTGGGGTTACTCGTAAAAGTCAGATCCCAACCCGTTGGATTGATCAAGGGGCACATCAAGCGTTAGGATTGCTTGAAGTCCCAAATCGTTTTTTGGCAGGGAT
>PBXW01000058.1 GCA_002727735.1 Crocinitomicaceae bacterium | reverse complement strand
CAATACTTTATCAAATTCCACATTTTCTGGGGGTAAAGGTTTAATAGCCAATACCTTATTTTCATGAATCATTATGGTNTTATCCTCTAAATCATGNATCGCTGAAACAATTTCTGAATTTGGNAATANCGCTGCACANATTCCTATGATTGACTGTTCTGTATTNGAGNTGAATTTATTAGACAGGTAATCTTTTGTTCTTATATAAACTTCTTCACCAAAATAATTTTCCCATTTTTCTTTAATTGTTGTTATTCCAACTCTTATTTTAGATACTGGCTTAGTCCACGTAAGTGGCTTTAGCTTTTGATGATACTGACCGTCAAAAAGTGTATAATTCATAATATTTTACCTATAGACAAAAAAAAACCTCCAAAGTGGAGGTTAATTTACTAAATCTGTTCTAATTAGTTACTTTTTCTGTTTAGCATATCTATTTCTAAACTTATCAACCCTACCAGCTGTATCCACAAATTGCATTTTGCCAGTGAAGAATGGATGTGACTTATGAGATATCTCTAATTTAACTAATGGATACTCATTTCCGTCTTCCCACTTGATTGAATCTTTTGATGGGGCACATGATTTGCTTAAAAATGCATAATCATTTGACATATCCTTAAAAACAACTAATCTGTAATTATCTGGGTGTATTCCTTTTTTCATTTTTGATCTTTGAGCGTGCAAATTTAATGTTTAAATTATATTTTCAAAAATAATCTGAACTAAAATAAAATTATGTTTTCTCAGTTATATATATTGCACCGATTTTGAAAAATAAAATAGTCATACTATCAATTGTTTGCTTTGTCATCATAATTATACAAAGTTGCCAAAAAAACGAACATTTAACAGGTGGTCAGTACAATGTGTCCACTTCAACAGACACACTGTTATTTGACACGATATTTACTACTATAGGATCTACTACTAAGCACTTTAAGTGCTATAACAACTATAATGGTGTACTAAAAATATCATCCCTTCATTTAGCCATGGAAACAAATTCTCCTTACAGGATAAATGTTGATGGCAAATCTGGTGTATTATTTGAAGAAATCGAATTACTTCCTGGTGATAGCATGTTTATCTTTGTGGAAGTTACTATTGACCCTAATGGACAAAATCTCCCCCTAGTTGTTGAAGATAAAATTATCTTTAACACCAATGGAAATGAACATCAAGTAGTACTCAATGCATGGGGACAAGATGCTTATTTTCATGTCAACGAACTTGTAGAAGGACAGTGGCTCAATGACAAACCTCACGTTATATATGGAGTTGCTGCTGTTGGTTTTCCCAATTTAGACTCTGGAAAAACACTATCCATTGATGCTGGCACTACTATCCATGGACATGCAAATTCAGTTCTTTATGTATACAAAAGCTCTCTTGAAGTGAATGGAACTTTGAACGACCCTGTTGTATTTCAACAAGATAGAATGGAAGATTATCTTTTGTACCCTGCTGATTCAGTTGCTGGACAATGGAGAGGTATATATTTTTTTCAACCAAATCAATCTAGCATAACACACACCGAAATTAAAAATGCTGTTGTAGGTATTCAAATTGATACTTTACACAATAATCAATTTGTAGTATTAAATAAGGTGAAAATAAATAACTCGCTGTATGCCAACTTATTAACTCAAGGAGGAAATGTTATTGCAAGTAATTCTCTGTTTGCCAATAGTAACAATTACAGCGCATTTATTAGTATTGGAGGACATGCTGAATTTGAACATTGTACTTTTGCCAATTATTGGTATGGTTTTAGAAACACACCTGCATTTGTATTCAAGGATTACTACCAAAGCACTAATGAACAATTGATTTTTAGACCTTTTGACCAAGCTACTTTCACCAATTGTATTATGGATGGAAATGGTAATACCGAGTTTGTATGTGACACCTTAGGAAAAGATATTTCCGGATTTGATGTTAATGTGTTATTTGACCATTGTGGAATTAAGACAGAAGATACTATTTCCAATGCTTCATTATTTAACAATTGTTATCCAAATCTTAGCACCTATTTTAAAAANCCCAGNGAATGGGANTTTGATTTNTCTGANTCTTCNGAANTNANAGACNTNGGAAAACCATCCTCTATAACAGAAGATATTTTAGAAAGAACCAGAATTATTCCTAATGACTTGGGTTGTTATGAATTTCAATAATGCAAAAAATTAAATGCCAATANTTTTGAAATTAAATTACCTTATAATCATCCCTGTTTTTTTACTTTTTGCTACCAAACAAAACTATTCCCAACAGTGGCAGCAAGTAGGCGCAGATATTGATGGTGAAAACCAGAATGATCACTCTGGTGCTGTAGCCATTAGTGGAGATGGNCTTANNGTTGCTATTGGCGCATACGATAATGATGACAATGGNAATAAATCTGGACACGTNAGAATTTTTGAATTCAATGGTGGCAGCTGGTCACAGTTAGGAGCTGACATTGACGGTCCACTTNTTGAAGATGAATTTGGATGCAGTGTTGATTTAAACAATAATGGTGACATANTTGCNATTGGAGGAAGATATAATGATTTAACAGGAACTGATGCAGGNATTACCCAAGTTTTTGAATGGAATGGNACAACNTGGAATCAAATAGGAAGNAATNTACTTGGAGAAGCTGGNGGAGATAATTCTGGATGGTCTGTATCATTAAATGACAACGGNAATAAAGTAGCTATTGGTGCAATAAATAATGATGGTACTGGACCTAGTGCTGGGCACGTTAGAATTTATGAACTCATTGGAGGCAGCTGGTCACAAATTGGTCAGGACATAGATGGTGAGGCAGACTATGATGGGTCAGGAATTGCTGTGGATTTAAATGGTTCTGGTGATAAGGTTATTATAGGTGCTTATATGAATGATGGTGGTGGTGCAGAATCAGGCCATGCAAGAATATTTGAATTTAATGGAACTAATTGGGTTAAAATGGGGCAAGATATTGATGGAGAAAATNCAAATGATAGATTTGGCACNTCTGTAAGNATTAANNATGCTGGTGANAAGGTTGCCATTGGAGCTCCGTTTAATGATGGAAATGGAACAAATAGTGGTCATACTCAAATTTATGAATGGGTTGGCAGTTCTTGGTTGCAAATTGGACAAGATATTGATGGAGAAGCCGCTAATGACAGATCAGGTGTTTCTATTTCATTAAATGATTTAGGNAATAGAATTGCTATTGGAGCTACACACAACGATGGTAATGGAACAAATAGTGGACATGTAAGCATATACGAATTGATNGGTGGAAATTGGTTGAAAATTGGTCAAGATATTGATGGAGAATCATCCAATGATTTAGCTGGGCAAGTAGCTTTAAATGACCTAGGAGATTACGTAGCTCTAGGTGCTGAGTACAATGATGGAAATAATACAAACAACAACGATGACAGAGGACATGTAAGAATTTTCAAAGAAAGTTGTNACTCTTACACAACCATTGACACAACAGTATGTTTTGGTTTCTCAGCCACTATTAATGGAAACTTGTATAATGCTGCAAATCCTACAGGTATTGACACTTTTAACCTTATTGGAGGTTGTGATAGTATTGTTTATATTAACCTGACTGAATCACAAGAANTAAACGATACAATTTTTCAATCTATTTGTGCTGGAGAAACGTTTATTTATGATGGTACAGTATATGACAGTACAAACTTATCTGGGACTCATTCATACATTAATAATNTAGGATGTGATAGTACAATAACGATCTTGATAAATATCCAATATACCATAAACAGCAATATTGACTCTACCCTATGTGAAGGTGATTCACTTGTAATAAACAACACTACTTACGACATAAATAACCCAAGTGGACAACAAGTTGTTTCATTAGCTAGTGGCTGTGATAGTGTATTCTTAATTAATTTATCTTTTTATAATCCAGATACAGCTTATATTGATACTATTCTATATCCAGGAGAGTCTTTAAATTTTGACGGCTTATTGATTAATCAAGACTTTGATAATTATATCTCAATAAATGGGTCATACGGATGTGATTCTATTATCTATGTTAAGGTTGATATGATACCCGAAAACACATATTTTATTCCAAATGGATTTTCTCCAAACGGAGATGGATTGAATGATAAAATTGGAGTAATGGGTGGTGGAATAAAAGATGTTGAATTGAGCATATTTAATAGATGGGGTGAATTGTTATTTCAATCTTCTTGTTGTTGTCAAATGAACTGTTATTGGGATGGTAAATTTCGAAACAAAGACTTAAACGTTGGAACTTATATTTACATTGTCAACGGGCACTATATTAACGGAAAACCATTCAACGGCAAAGGAACAATTTCCCTAATCAAATAAATTACTTTTTTAAAGTGGTTTAAATCCTAAAACAGAATCTACAATTGTTTTTTCTAGTAATTATTAAAACATAAAATGATGAACATCATTGTGCTTTAATCATATGCAGATTTTGCCTCTAAGACACAATAGGTGTTTTTATTGCGCTGTAAATTGATTATAGTATCTAACAAATCATTTTCTGTTTCCCAGGGAAAGTGATCAAAAATATCACTTCTAAAAAGAGTCAATCCAAAAAGTAGAATACCACCGTTTAGCTCTGGTAATATAACTACATGATGATGATTTAACTGTTTAAAAACAAGATTAATATCCTTACTAGTTAACTCCATTGAATCTGCCCCCATAAACACCACCTTTTTTGCCCATTGTCCAAAAGATTCCTTTACCGCCTCTGTCAATTGGCTTTTAGGGTTCTTGGAAGTATGGATTTTTTTTGAATAGCTCTGATCATTGAAAACACTATCATTTTCAATATAATCATCATAATAAAGATGCTTNTGNGCATCAACTTTNGAAGTAATAGAAGAAGTNTGTTCTAACAAATCAATAAACTCAGTCCATTTAGTGGACTTTTTAGATTCATTAATCTGTTTAAAAATGGGATTCTTTAAAAAGATGATTAAATGATCACTCATTACATATTTCTTCGATACTGCCCTCCTACTTCAAACAATGCGTTTGTAATTTGACCTAATGAACAGTGCTTACAGGCTTCCATTAATACTTCAAAGATGTTTTCTTGATTTATAGCAGCATTTTGAATTTGTTGCAATGAAACTTTGGCATCTTTAGATTTATTTTCATGAAGATTGTTCAACATGTTAATCTGATAATCTTTTTCTTTTTTAGTTGCCCTAATGACTTCATCAGGCACAATTGTAGGAGAACCTTTTGAATTTAAAAAAGTATTNACTCCAATAATTGGATATTCTCCAGTGTGCTTTAAGGTTTCATAATGAAGCGACTCTTCTTGAATTTTACTTCTTTGATACATTGTTTCCATTGCACCAAGCACACCCCCTCTTTCATTAATCCTATCAAATTCTAATAGCACGGCCTCTTCAACTAAGTCTGTTAACTCTTCTATCACATATGACCCTTGCATNGGGTTCTCGTTTTTAGCAAGCCCCAATTCTTTGTTTATNATCAATTGTATGGCCATTGCTCTTCTNACTGAACCTTCAGTGGGAGTAGTTATGGCTTCATCATAAGCATTCGTATGCAAAGAGTTACAGTTATCATATATGGCGTATAGAGCTTGAAGGGTTGTACGAATATCATTAAAATCAATTTCTTGAGCATGCAAGGATCTACCTGAAGTTTGTATGTGATACTTTAATTTTTGAGCACGCTCACCACTTCCATATTTATTTTTCATGGCTTTTGCCCAAATTCTTCTTGCTACCCTACCAATAACTGCATATTCTGGGTCAATGCCATTAGAAAAGAAAAAAGATAAATTTGGACCAAAATCATCAATAGACATTCCCCTGCTTAGGTAGTATTCTACATATGTGAANCCATTTGCCAAAGTAAATGCCAATTGTGTAATAGGATTTGCACCAGCTTCAGCTATNTGGTATCCAGAAATGGAAACTGAATAAAAATTCCTAACCTTCTGATGTATAAAATATTCTTGAACATCTCCCATTAATCTTAACGCAAATTCTGTGGAAAAAATACAAGTGTTTTGAGCTTGATCTTCTTTTAAAATATCTGCCTGTACTGTACCTCTAACTTGAGATAANGTATCTGCTTTAATTTTGGCATATACTTCTGAAGGCAAGACCTGATCGCCAGTTACACCAAGTAACATTAGACCTAGTCCATCATTTCCCTCTGGAAGACTTCCTTGATAAGATGGTCTGTTTTTACCTTTATATAAGGATGNTATTTTCTTATCAATTTCTTTCTCCAAACCATTTTCAATAATATATTTTTCACAATTTTGATCAATAGCTGCATTCATAAAATANCCNAACAACATNGGAGCAGGTCCATTAATTGTCATACTTACAGAAGTTGTTGGTGANCTNAGATCAAATCCAGAGTAAAGTTTTTTNGCATCATCCAAACAACATATAGACACCCCAGAGTTTCCNATTTTACCATATATATCAGGTCTTAAATCAGGGTCATTNCCATAAAGAGTTACAGANTCAAAAGCAGTTGATAANCTTTTTGCAGGCATACCCAAACTAACATAATGAAATCTTTTGTTGGTTCGTTCAGGACCTCCCTCTCCAGCAAACATTCTGGTTGGATCTTCTCCCTCTCTCTTAAAAGGAAATAAACCTGCTGTAAATGGAAATTCTCCAGGAACATTTTCTTGATTTGTCCATCTTATGATATCTCCCCAGTTGGAAAGTTTAGGTAAAGCTACTTTGGGGATTTTAGAAAAAGAAAGTGANTCTGTTTTAGTAGCTACTTTTAATTCTTTNCCTCTTACTTTGAAAGTGAAAAAATCATTTTGATAAGCACTATATTTGGCCTCCCATTCATCAATTGTTTTCCAGTTTCTAGCATCAAAATCCAATTTTAATTGATCTATTTTTTGTTGTAATAATTTATTAGCTTCATCATTCCCATCATTCTTAATTTCTTCTAAACTTTTATGAAGCACANATAATTTTTCAGCAATGGTAATTTGCTTATTCAAAAGCTCATCATATGCCCTATTATTTTCTGCAATTTCTGATAGGTAACGTACTCGTTTAGGAGGAATAACATAAACCTTTTCGGACATTTCCTTAGTTATCTCATAGGTTGAACTTAATTCAATTGCTGTTTTTTGATTAACTAAGTCAATAAGGTGTTTGTAGAGGTTATTCATCCCTGGGTCATTAAACTGAGAAGCAATGGTACCATAAACAGGTATATCATCATCATTTATATCCCATAGATTGTGATTTCTTTTATACTGCTTTTTGACATCTCTTATAGCGTCTAATGCACCTCTTTTATCAAACTTATTAAGCGCTACAACATCAGCAAAATCCAACATGTCAATTTTTTCTAATTGTGTTGCAGCACCAAATTCTGGTGTCATGACATACAATGACACATCACTATGGTCTAATATTTCAGTATCAGATTGGCCAATTCCTGAAGTTTCTAATATGATTAAATCAAAATCTGCACATTTAAGAACATCAAGTGCTTGAGAAACATGTTTTGACAATGCTAAATTACTTTGTCTTGTAGCTAAAGAACGCATGTATACTCTTTCATTATTTATAGCGTTCATTCTTATTCTATCCCCTAATAGAGCACCACCTGTTTTTCTTTTAGAAGGNTCNACAGATACAATNGCCAAATGTTTGTCAGGAAAATCCAATAAAAATCTTCTAACTAATTCATCAACCAAAGAAGATTTNCCAGCACCACCAGTTCCTGTTATNCCAAGTATTGGAATATCTTTTTTATCAGCACTTACTTTTAATTTTGCTAATGCATTTTTGTGTTTGTCGCCATAGTTTTCAGCTGATGAAATAATTTGACCTAACTCAAGATGTTTGTTTTTATTAAAAGATTTAACCTGCCCATTTAATTCTACTCCAGTGGGAAAATCTGCTTTTTCAACTAAATCATTGATCATCCCTTGTAAACCCATTGATCTACCATCATCAGGGTGATATATTCTTGCAATTCCGTAATCATGTAAATCCTTAATTTCTTCAGGTAAAATAGTGCCCCCACCTCCTCCAAATATTTTAATATGGCCGGCATTTTTCTTTNTTAACAAATCATACATGAACTTAAAATACTCATTATGACCTCCTTGATATGAAGTCATTGCAATAGCTTGTGCATCTTCTTGAATAGCACAGTTCACTACTTCCTCTACACTTCTGTCGTGACCCAAGTGAATCACTTCACATCCGGTAGATTGAATAATTCTTCTCATGATATTAATTGCAGCATCATGGCCATCAAAAAGAGAAGCNGCAGTTACAATCCTAATTTTATGNTTTGGTTGATATGGTTTTTGATTCATATTACACTTTGTGTATTGGTAAATCTATTTTGTTTAAAATACATAATTTCGCCAAAATTAATGATATTTACCAAAGTGTTTTTCGTTTTATCAAAGATCCTTTCATTCTTAATTGATCCTTTTTTTTGGATAATCATATTTTTGNCCCTTGGTCTATTTGGCAGAATTAAATACAGAAGGAGAAAATATTTANTAACTGCCATCATATTTATTTTATTTTTTTCTAATNGTCTTNTNTACAGNANAATTTTCAATAAATGGAAAATAAATCANGATATTAAAAATGAAAAATTTGAATATGGCATATTAATGGGNGGAATGATTAGTCTTAGCTCTACTAAAGAAAACATTCAATTTAATAAGCAAAATGATAGATTACTGAATACTATTGAATTATATCATAAAAAAACAATTTCAAAAATTATAATAACTGGTGCCTCTGGAAGTTTAAATTCTGACATGAAAGAAGCAGAAATTCTTAAGTCATATCTTGAAAGTATTGATATTAAAGCAAAAGATATAATCACTGAAACAAAATCAAAGAACACCTATGAAAA
>PBXW01000057.1 GCA_002727735.1 Crocinitomicaceae bacterium | reverse complement strand
GCCGTTCTATTGTCTTGCCAAACAATGGCATTATATACTGGTTTTCCACTTTTTTTATCCCATAAAACTGTAGTTTCTCTTTGGTTAGTTATCCCTATTGAGTCTACATTTTCAATGTCAATATTAGAATTCTGGATTAATAGATTTAATGTTTGAAGTTGTGTGTTTAGAATTTCAACCGCATCATGCTCAACCCATCCATTTTCTGGCATAATTTGGGTAAATTCTTGTTGTTCTACGTGAACAATATTCTTGTTTTGGTCAAATAGAATTGACCTACAACTTGTAGTCCCTTGATCTAGTGAAATAATATACTTTTTCATAAGAAATTAAGGGTTAGCTATCCACTTAGATTTATTATTACATGAATTGTAAATAGGATCTATTGAAACAAATGTTGTTTTAGCTGTTTTGGTAACCCAACCATCCATTGTGGTTATTTGTTTTTGTGATAATGCATATTGTTGGATAAACTCATAATCATCATTTAAATTAGCCATATGTGGCGAAGTCCTATCTAATAGTTTAAAAATTCTGTAACCTATATTCCCACTTGGATCTTCGTAGTATTGAGGTTTAGAAATTTCATTAACTTCTAAAGTTGATATGCCAAAAAATAGACTTTTATCAATGGTTTGCATATCCCAATAGGCTTCTCCAGTTGTTTCATTAAAAACAATTCCATTGCTTTTAGTGTTTTCTTTGTTAGCATATTTAGTTATTGCCTTTTCCCATGATATTTCTCCCTCTGCTATTTCAGTAATTATTTTTTCTAAATTTTGTTTGATAGATACAAGATCTTTATCTGAGATTTTATTTTTAATTAAAATGTGAGACCCATAGTATTGTTCTCCTCTTCTCTTTTCAATAGATAATATATGATAACCATATGGGCTTTCAAATACTTCTGAAACAGTGTTTAAAGGAATGGTGAAAGCAATGGCATCAAATTCAGGAACAAAATCACCTCTGTCTACCCATCCAAAGTTGCCTCCATTAACTTTTGTTCCTGGATCATCAGAGTAAAATTCAGCTGCTACTGAAAATGAAATTTCATTGGATAAAATTCTGTCTCTTATTTTTTTGAGCTTGTTTTTAGTTTCTAACTTTTGTTGATATGATAACTCTGGAGCTAAAATAATTTGAGAGACTTTAACTTTACTATTGATGTATGGAATGCTGTCAATTGGAATCTGCCTAAAATAATTTCTAACTTCTTTAGGGCTAACAACTATTTCACCAATAATCTCTTGTTGCATTTTCTGAGCCTTCATTTTATCTTCTATTTGAACATAAAACTCATCTTTAATTTCTTGAACAGATTTTCCATAGTATTCTTCTAAAGCATCAATACCACCTATTTGAGCAGAGAAATATTGAATTCTTTGATCAAGTTCGCTTTTGACCATATCTTCAGTTACCTCAATACTGTCAATTTCAGCTTGGTGGATTAGTAACTGTTGTAACATGAGCTCTTCTAATAGAAAACAATCCATGTCATCAGTTAACTCCATGCCCTGTTGTAGAATTTGAAGTTTTTGACTTTGTATTTGTGAATAAAGTATAGGTTTTTCTCCAACAACTGCAATTACTTTATCTATCACTTCTTGCGAAAAAAGTGTAGTTAGTTGAAAAAATAGGATGATATAGCTAAAAACGATCTTCACAATTAGTATTTTTCAATTAATTGATTTTCAAGAGCGTCATCATATAAATCGAGTCTTAATTTTTTTCTCAATTCGTTTGCTCTTTGATTCAATATTATACTTTTTATTTTATCTTTTTCAAAACTCATTGGTGATGTACCATCTTTAATAATATAATCGTAAATATTCACAAAATATAACTCATCATCCACTTCTAATATTGTCTTTTTTTTCTTTTTAATGAAATTAATTTTAGTGAACTTTTCTAAGGCTGGTATCTGTTTTAATAAATCGTCAAAATAAATCCATTCTTCTGGATTGTAGTAAAATGTTGTTGCTTCCTTTTGAGCTAATGTGAGGAGATTGTCCAACATTTTTTCGTTGTAAATATGATAGTATTTTTTAAAATCTTTAACTTTTTTAGATGACTTAGGTAGTTTGATGTAAAGGCACTTAACTACATAATCATTTAGCACAAAATCATCAAGATGATTATTATAATAATCTTGGATCTCAAAAGCATTAATGTTAGTGTCTAATCTTTTATTAACGTAAAACTGCTCAAATTCATGGGCAATTAATGATAATTTATATTTCTCTATTTTCTTTTCTACTTTTTGCACTTCACTTGGAATAAGTTCTGCAGCCTTATTTGAAATTAAATGGTCAACCACCCAATTATGAATGTAATTTTGAACAAAAATTAAACTATCGTCAGTGTTTAGATTTATTGGTGTTTCAGTATTCAATTCACTTTTCAAAAGTTTGTAATTTTGGACTTTAGCAATTACAACTTCATTATTTTCTTCCTTACATGAGGTTAAAATGGACAAGATCCCTAGTATGAAAAATAGTGATTTGATATTCAATTTTTCGGCTTTTCTTTAATGCTGTATAATGATTCGTAATTTACTTCAATTTTATTTTCTTGTCGTAAATTATTTATCCATTCTTTTTCTAAATAGTTTTGGTATGCAGAAACGATTATTCCCTCGGCTTCATTCAAATATTTTTCTCTTTGCGGAAGTTTGTCAATGACATTAAGAATAATCCATTTTTGATTTTTATAAGTAGGTTTATTTGGGCCTAAATTCAGGTCGTTATATGACGTGGCATATGGTTGAAAGTCATCAATGGTTTTCTTATTTAATTTAACTGCTAAATGATTATTATTAATCAATTTCATGATAGAGTCATAGCTAATTTCTTTATTTAAGAATTTGTTAATTTTTTTAGCTGTTTTTTTATCATCACAAGTGTATATTTCAGCTTTAACTCTGTCATTGTATTTCCATTTAGCTTTATTTTTTTCNTAAAATGATTTTAATCCAGCAGTGTCTTTNATTGCNTTNCTCCAAATCATTTGATCAGAAATATCAAATANTAATATACCATCTCTATANTCTTTAAGNAACGCTTTAAATTCAGGATATTTNTTNGGNAGTTGAGTTTTCTCATACTCAATAAGTGAATAATTTAAATATTGGTCATACATTTTTTCAAGCATCTCAAANTCAGTCTTATAAACGGATATGTACTTGGATGTTTTAGCTAAAAATGCAATAAATTCTAAGTTGGTGAATTTTTGATCAGCAAATTGAACAATGATGTCGTTTGTGTTTTTTGGGGAGTTATTTCCCAAAATATCAGTTGTGTCAAATGACTTGTGTTTTAAAATAGATTGTATTTTTTTTGGACTGAAATTTTCCTCTAAACTATAGNCTATTTTAAGGTTGTTNATAAAGGACTTTCGGGTCTTTTGTGCTCTTGCATCTTTTTGTATTTTATTTTTTAATTCATACCTGAGTTCATCATATGATTTAACAGGCTCATAATCTAAACGTTTTACAATGTGCCATCCATTTGGTGTCTGAAATGGTGCTGAAAATTCATTGTTCTGTGAAAGANTAAATATGGCATTTTCAAATGATGGATAAACATTACCACCAGAGTTTATCCAACCTAGTTCACCACCCTTATGTGCAGAGTTTCTATCGTTTGAAAATTCTTTAGCTTGTTCTTCAAAGGATGCGTTGTTTTTTAAATTGTTGTAGATATTTTCAATTTTATTTTTGGCTACTTCACATTCATTTTCTTTTTTGTTGTCACAAACNATCATGATATGCGCAACTTTCACTCTACCTTTTGCTTTCCTTAATTTGTTTGGTTTAACTAAGTGGTAACCAAATCTTGTCTTNACNACATTTGAAACTTTGTTAACAGGTGTATTATAGGCTGCATTTTCAAATGGATACACCATTTTAAATGCACTAAAGTAACCTAAGTTTCCTTTATCCATTTTACCTGATGGACATTCAGAAATTTCTTCTGCAACTTCACCAAAAGAAACATTNGGATTTTTCAATAGTCTAGATAAAGAATCCATTATTTTCCATGCTTTTAAGGTGTCTTTTGGTGTTGACGTGGCTGTAACCTTGAGCATGATGTGGCTAGCTTCAACTTCGTTAATGGTTCTGTAATAAGCTTCTTTAATTAGTGCTTCATTTATAGCAGTGTCAATCAGATATGGTTTTTCTAATTGAATTTTATAACCATTTAATTCATTGATGAACTTNTTGACTGTATCAAGTCCTAATTCTTCAGCAGCNANAACTTTTAGTTTGAAATTGATAAATAATTCAATGTACTCATCAAGATCCTCCTTTGTAGCTAATTTTTCTTTTTTATTTTTCCAATAAATCTGTTCGAATTCGGATTTATATATTTTCTGATCATTTATACTAAGTATATGCTGGTCTTGAGAAAAGAATGCAGAGCTAATAAATATAATTGAAAGTAACCAAGTCAATTTCATATCAAATGGATTAGTTTGTTTATCTAAGGTTNTAGTTTGGTGCTTCTCTGGTTATAGCAACATCATGTGGATGGCTTTCTACCATTCCAGAATGGGTTATCTTAACAAATTTGGCTTGTTTAAGTGCATCCAGATTTTCTGAACCGCAGTAGCCCATCCCTGCCCGNAGGCCGCCTAAAAGCTGGTGCATAACTTCTTTAAGCGTTCCTTTGTACGGAACTCTTGCAGAAATGCCTTCAGGAACTAATTTTTTAATGTCATCTTCATTTTCTTGAAAATATCTATCCTTTGAACCTTTTTGCATAGCTTCTAAGGATCCCATACCTCTGTATGATTTGAATTTTCTTCCTTCATATATTATAGTTTCTCCTGGAGATTCTTCAGTTCCTGCAAACATGGAACCCATCATAACACTTGATGCACCTGCAGCTAATGCTTTTGGGATATCTCCCGTAAATCTTATTCCGCCATCAGCAATTATGGGAATTCCTGCATCCTTAATTGCATTAGAAACATTTATTATGGCCGATAATTGAGGCATTCCAACACCNGCAATTACTCTGGTTGTACAAATTGATCCTGGACCAATACCAACTTTAATGCCATCAGCACCAGCATGAGCAAGATCTTTGGCTGCTTCTCCTGTTGCAATATTACCTACAACAACGTCAAGAGATTTAAATTTCTTTTTTACTTCTTTAAGTAGTTTTATAACTCCTTTAGAATGTCCATGAGCCGTATCAATAACAATNGCATCNACTCCGGCTTCAACTAAAGCTGTTATACGTTCAAATGTATCTTTGGAAACGCCTACTGCAGCTGCAACTCTTAGTCTTCCAAATTCATCTTTGCAACTTAATGGATGTTGTTTTACTTTAATTATATCTTTAAATGTAATGAGNCCAACTAGTTGACTATTGTCATCAGTNATAAGTAATTTTTCAATCTTGTGCTTTTGNAGAATATTTTCAGCCTTTATTAAATCTACATCTTCATTTGCTGTAACTAAATTTTCTTTAGTCATNACCATGCTTACTTTTTTATGCAAATCCTTTTCAAACCTCAGGTCTCTATTTGTAACAATACCTTTTAAATGTTTACTGTCATCAATAACAGGAATACCACCAATTTTATATTCAGCCATTAATTTTAATGCATCATCAATAATAGCATCTTCGTTAACAGTAATTGGATCTAAAATCATTCCACTCTCAGATCTTTTTACTTTTCTAACCTCTTTTGCCTGCATATCAATGGGCATGTTTTTATGAATGACTCCAATTCCTCCTTGCTGGGCTATGGAAATAGCTAATTCATGTTCTGTAACTGTATCCATTGCGGCAGATACAATTGGAGTATTGATTTTAATATTTCTAGAGAAGTGTGTAGAAAGGGATACTTGGTGTGGTAAAATTTCAGAGTAAGCAGGGACAAGTAAAACATCATCGTATGTCAATCCTTCCCCAATAAATTTGTGTTTATTTTCTTCCGTCATATCATATAAGTTGGGCAAATTTAGTAAAATCGATGTATAAGTGAACTAACAGCCATACTTTTAAGAATAGTTTAACATATGTTGATTATAAAGTTTATTTTTGTAATCTGTTTTTATACTTTCGCAACGATTTGAAAAAAAGCATATTCATACTGACTTTTATTCTTGTTGGACTTACCAATTTTATAAGTGCACAATCTGATGCTTTGTATAGTCAGTATATGTTTAACCAATTTACCATTAANCCTGCTTATGCTGGGTCTAGAGATGCGCTAAGTTCTGTATTACTTTACCGTAGTCAATGGACTGGTTTAGAAGATGCCCCAAAAACAGTGAATGTTTCTGCTCACTCTCCATTTCATCGTAAGAATATGGCTTTAGGGGTGAATTTTATGATGGATGAACTAGGCCCTTCTAAAATTCAATCTGTTCAAGGTACATATGCTTATCATATCAAAACCAATTTTGGAGATTTCTCCATGGGAGTTAGAAGTGGTATTATTTCAGTAAGAAATAATCAAAATGAGTTAAATTTTTACAATGACCAACTTTATGGTAACAATACCATGGTTAATACCATCATACCAAATGTTGATTTTGGACTTTACTTCTTTACGGATCTTTTTTATGCTGGTGCAAGTGCAAGCCATTTATTGGAGGATAATTTTACGCTCAACAACAATCAACAAGATAGTTTAATGAGTTTCGAATTACAACGGTATTTTAATGTGGCCTCAGGTGGTGTATATGAGATAAACAAAAACATCTTATTTAAACCTTCCTTTATGGTTAAATTTTCTCCTCTAAATCCAATTAATTTTGATATTAATTCAAGTATCCTATTCAAAAAAGTTTTATGGGTTGGGTTTTCCTATAGATCTACTAAAAATTTGATTTGTTTATTTGAACTTAATATAACTGACCAATTAAGATTTGGCTATAGTTATGATTATGATTTTAGTGCTGTTCGCACAATAAGTTCCGGTTCCCATGAAGTTTTCATTGGTTTTGACCAGTTAATGAATAAAAAAACACCTAATGTTTCTCCTAGATTTTTCTAATGACTCTTTTTCGTAAATGCATATTAACATTATTGACTTTTGCTTTCATAAGCAANGTTTTTGGGGTGGAAGGTGATTCTTTGAGAGTGAAAAAGGAAAGAATTTTTGAAGTATTTAGNACNTATGGTTTAAACTCAAGTTATTCNGAGATTTCACCNGTTTTNTACAATACNGAATTAATNTTTTGTTCAGATAGAGAATGGAACAAAAACACCTATGGGATGTCTGATTGGCACGAAACTAAACACTATAATATATTTAGATCATCAGTGAATTTCACTACCGTTGATTCTGTGGAATTTGAAAAGGTTAAGATTTTTAATCATTTTTTAGTGACTCATATGAATGTTGGTCCTATAACTTTTGATAAAGATTTTAAAAACGCTGTTTACGTTGAGAATGAATTTGTAAAAAGAAAGTTTAGACATGATGATAAAATGCATCTACAACTCTATAGCCTTAAAATTGAAAATGGTAAATTAAAAGATAAGGAAAAGCTCATATTTTGTAATTCAAAATATAACTANACGCATCCTTCTCTATCTAAGTCTGGTGATTTATTGGTTTTTGCCTCTGACTTACCTTGCAAANATGGTGGTAAAAATTTGTTTTATTCCAAAAAAACAAATGGTNCTTGGTCAGATCCTCTACCATTAGATGGTGTAAATAGTGACGCAGATGAGATTTTTCCAATGATACAGGGTAAGGATTTATACTTTTCATCAAATGGATATGATTCACATGGCGGCTATGATTTATTTGTAGCACATAAAATAGATACAATTGATGATATTTCAGGACAATGGTCCAACCATTTTAATTTAGGTGGAAATATAAATTCTGAAAAAGATGATTATGCCATGGTTTTTAATGTTGATGGATCTACAGGTTATTTTGTGTCAAATAGAAATGACACCTTGANAGACAANATTGAAAATGATGATATTTTTTCTTTTGAAATGATTGAAAAAGCCATTTTNAACAGTGATTATTCAAATGTTTCTGGGAAGTTTGAATACTTTAAATTAAAAGACACCCCTTCTAATTTGAAGGTGATGTTACTTGATGATGATGGTAATATTTTCGCTGTAACATCAACAGATGATAATGGGCATTTCAACTTTGATTACATACCTACAGGAAAGAAATATACCATAAAATTAAATGCAGAAGGAGAGGTCGTTTTAACTCTATTTGAAGATGATGATAATACCATGCTACTCTCNAANGAAAGAGGTGAATTCATATTTAGAAAACTTGAATTAGATCANGTTGGTACTNTAAGTCTCATTGATGAAGGTGATATAAATTTAGATATTGGATTTTATGATTTTAGGGGTCAAATTGAGTTCCAAAAAATAGAGGAAGGTCAACTTTCTAAGAAAATGATGGTATACCTTGTTGATGAAAATGGAAACATAGTNATGCAAACNGAAACAGATGAATTTGGNAATTTTNTTTTTNANAANTTACCNTATGGTTCAAANTACATGATTAAAGTGGATGAGGATCAAGAGTTGTTTTTGAAAATTTATAATAATGTAGATCATTTAATGGCTACGCTAACGAACAGTTCTTCAGGTATATTCAATTACAGACTTTTGGACTATGATAAAACAACTAATCTTACTTTGTTTTCTGATGAATTAGATAATATATTTTTTTCTGAAGAAAGAATGTTAATTACAGGTTTATTTAAAACAATTGATGGGGTCAATGAGAAAATAAAGTTTGAGGTGCTTGATATGGACGGAAATTTGCTTCTTGTTTCAGAAACAGATGANTTTGGNCGTTTTAAATTAGATGATTTGCCNNTNNTNGAAAATTTNATTTTTAAGATTGATGAGGGTTCTGCGTTTTTTAATGAAGATGTAGTTATTGAAATTTTAACTAGGGATAATCGTGTTCTTGTTACTTTAGACAANGGNGAATATGGAATGTTCGAATTTAAACGATTAGTATCTTCTAAATACCATTTAGCCACTATGGAAGAACTCCAAGAGGAAATTGAAATTGCTAAGGAGGAAAGAACTTTAAGGATAGAAAATTACGTGGTTTACTANCCTACTAATGTATATAAAATTGGAACCGAAAACTATCCACATCTNGATACTTTATTNATGACATTAAATGAATTTCCTGAATCTAAGGTTCAGATTCATGCTCACGCTAGTGCAACGGCAACGGCATCATATAATATGAAGCTTTCTGTTAGAAGAATGAATGCAATCGTCAATTATTTTGAAACCANNGGCATANCAAGGAATAGGATGAATTANAAAGCNTATGGAGAATCTAAGCTTTTGAATCAGTGNGGTGATGACGCTGAATGTGAAGATGCNATGCATCAAATAAATAGAAGAACCGAATTGAAAATAATTCTTAAAAATTAATTTTCATAAACAATCTCTCCNTCAANAATCGTNTAGTTTACTTTACTACTAAGTACTTTTCCTTCTTCACAATTCAATAAATCAGTGTTTAGAATAGTAATGTCTGCACATTTGTTAATTTCTAAAGTTCCCTTTTCATTTTCTTCAAAATTTGCTATNGCTGCCCAAATTGTCATGCCTTTTAAGGCTTCAATTCTGCTNAAAGACTCATTAATTTGAAACCCGCCAAGAGGTTTNTTTTGGAAATTTTTTCTAAAAACTGCAGCATAAAAAGTATGTATTGGATTAATTTTTTCAACGGGAAAGTCAGTTCCTAATGCGATTAATCCGTTTTGATTCATTAAATCAAAATATCTGTAACAATTATTTAGCCTTTCCTTACCTAATCTTAAAATAGCCCAACTAAAATCTGAAGTTGCATGAGTGGGTTGTACGGAAGGGATAATATTATTTTCTTTAATTACATGTATGTCTTCAGGGNTTATACATTGTACATGTTCAATTCTCCACCTTAAGTCATTTTGACCCTCTAAAACATTAGCATAAGCATGGCTAATTATCCTATTGGCAGAATCTCCAATTGCATGTGTGCACGCTTGGAACCCATNTTCTTTGAGTGTGCTTAGCTTTGATTTATAANTAGCTATATTTTGCAGTAATTGTCCATGGGTGTTTTTATTGTCTTGGTAAGGCTTAATTAAACATGCTCCTCTTGAACCTAAAGAACCATCTGCAAAAAATTTAAATGAAGAAATAGTCATTTTATTACTTTTTAAAGGAGCATTTTTTTCAAATACATAATGCTGAAAATTNTCTTCATTATCTGCTAACATAATGTAGGTTTTTATTTCCAGCTCGTCTGTTTTGTGAAGTTTNTCTATGAGTTCAATATCTTCTTTTATTAAACCAGCTATATCAACTGTAGTAAGACCNTTAGCNAAGCAATTTTTTTGNGCTTCAATAAGCGCTGATTTTTTTAATTCTTCACTTGGCTCTGGAATTTGATTTAAAATTAAATCCATGGCATTATCAACAAAAATTCCTGTTGGCTTACCCTCAATTATTTCAATATGTCCTCCAAATACTNTTGTATCCATGTTAATATTNGATGATACTATGGCTTTTTCATTAGCCATCAAGGCATGTCCGTCAATTCTGTTGATTACAACATTGTGATTTGGGAATGCATTGTTTAATGCTTCATTTGTAGGCCATTTTTTATTAGGCCATTTATTTTGGTCCCACCCATTCCCAATAAGCCAATTATTATCAGATTTTTCTGAAAAATCTTTCATTAATTCAATTACTTCTTCGAATGATTGGCAGGAAGAGAGTTCAACTTGTTGTTTTTGTAGGCCATAACTTAATAAATGACAATGTGCATCTATAAAACCAGGATAGGCATATTTACCCTTTAAATCAATTGTTTGAGCTGAAGTATATTTATTTAAAATTTGATTATTCTTNCCAGAAGCCAATATCTTTCCTTCTTTAATTGCAATGGCTTCATCTATATCAAAATAAGCNTTAAGCGTATAAATTGTTCCGTTATGGATGATTAAATCAACATTTTCTTTGGAAATACAAGAAGTAGCCANTAGGCTAACAAGTATTAAAAATTTTAAATTATTCTTTTTGTGTTTTTTCATTGTAAGTGAATAAAATGTAAATAATAAAGATTAAGAATAAAGTTGCAGGTATTTTATATCTTACCATNGCACCNATTACGGGNGTNGTTAATCCAATTANGGTATANAGNAAAATGATAAATGATATAGCTGAAAATANNAGAANGACTGCATTTTTATGTAATTGANTTTGNGATTTTGNTTTGATNTANANTNCATAAGTCAANGCTACNATANATTAANNTGTTTTCAATAAATGGCAANAAATGAATAAGCTTATTGATATCTAAAGGAAAGGGTCTAAAAAGCCCATTGATAAAACCTAAAGGAAGTGATGTGATAAAATTAAAAAAATGATTATTGATTGTAGGTAATTCAAAATAACTTCCAGCCCTATTGTAAGTGGCTAAATTGGTAAAGTCTTGTTGTTTAAGCGATATAATATTTATGATGTCATAGTTGCTTTCAGAAAAATGTAAAAAAGAAATAATTGCTAAAATTATTGGTAAGGCAATCAGTGAGATAATTGATGCCTTTTTTTTGAAGAAAAGAGAAAGGCTTAAAAGGACTACTGAAGGAATGATACAACAAAATATGTANAGCTTAGTTTTAAGGAGAATTATTAGACCTATTAGTATGAATACAATATGTTTTTTTAAATCTTTTTTTGTGTGGTAGTAGTTTCCAATACCATAAAATAATAATCCCAATCCAAAAAATATAATGGGTTCTTTTAAAATACCTGACGTCCATAAAAATATAGAAGGGAACATCATTATAGACCAAAACAAATAGGGAAAATGTTTTATTGGGTGAATTTTATCGATAGCTTTTAGTATTAGAATATTTCCAATAAAACCAATTAACGTAAACAATAATACATTTACTGCATATACATTGTTGTTTATAATATTAAAAATGGAACTTAGTTTAATTACGACTCTAGATTCATTAGTGATGACAGATTCATAAGAATTGTCCCAATGGTTCATATTTATAAAATAATCGTAGAAAAACTCTTTTTCGTAATACCCAATAATTATCTTAAAATAATCTAAGGGATTACTAAAAAAAACAGCTGATAATTCTCTACTATCATCATAAAACTTAAAGATATCTGCAGTTTGTCTTTCTCTGTAATATTCAGTGTATATATAATAAAGGCATATGGCACCAATAAGTTTGGCTAAAAAAGCCATATTAACATGAATTTTGGAGATTTTATTAAATCTAAAAAGCTTCCATTTGTTTATTAAAATAAAGCATAATAAAAGGTATGTTAAAGTGATAATCAAANTTTCTTAAAAAGTAATCATAGTAAATTAATTGAAAACCTATGACATATGTTAGTAAATGATGTAAAATTTAAGTGCTACTGATATAACTTTGGTTATTTTTGCATCAATTTTTTTAAAATTTTATCTAATGAGTAATACTGCTACTGTAGAACAAGCCAAAGAATTGGGGCTTCTTGAAGAAGAATATAATCAAATATGTGATATATTAGAAAGAAAACCAAATTTCACGGAGCTTAGCATTTATTCTGTAATGTGGTCTGAACATTGTTCTTATAAGAACTCTATTAAATGGTTGAAGACTTTACCCAAAGATGGTCCTCATATGTTAGTTAAAGCTGGAGAAGAGAATGCAGGTTTAGTAGATATTGGAGATGGTTTAGCATGTGCTTTTAAAATAGAATCACATAATCATCCAAGTGCTTTAGAACCATATCAAGGTGCTGCTACTGGCGTTGGAGGAATAAATAGAGATATTTTCACTATGGGAGCTCGTCCNATTGCTCAAATGAATTCATTGCGATTTGGAGAATATACCAATGATCGAACAAAATGGTTGTTAAAAGGAGTAGTTAAAGGAATTGGAGATTATGGGAATTCATTTGGTGTNCCAGTTTTATCTGGTGAGGTATTTTTTGATAAAAGTTATGATCAAAATCCATTGGTAAATGCATTTTCTGCTGGTATCATGAATACCGATCATTTAATATCTGCTAAATCTTCCGGTCCAGGTAATCCAGTTTTNATAGTAGGTTCATCTACTGGAAAAGATGGTATTCATGGCGCTGCATTTGCCTCAAANGANATAACTGAAGATTCNATGGATGATCTTCCAGCAGTTCAGGTTGGAGATCCTTTTCAAGAAAAACTATTGCTAGAAGCTAGTCTTGAATTAGCTAAGACCGACATTATTGTGGGCATGCAAGATATGGGGGCTGCTGGTATTACATGTTCAACTTCTGAAATGAGTGCAGCTGGAGATGTTGGGATGGANATAGATTTAGATAAAGTTCCCANNAGACAGAAGGGAATGAAAGATTGGGAAATATTATTGTCAGAATCTCAAGAAAGAATGTTGGTAGTAGTTCAAAAAGGTAAAGAAGAGCAGGTTAAAGAAATTTTTGATAAGTGGGATTTAAATTGTGAGCAAATTGGTGTAGTAACAGAAAATGATGAATTGAATTTTTATCAAAATGGTGAATTAGTTGCCCAAGTACCTCCTTCCTCTCTTGTNCTNGGTGGGGGAGCCCCAATTTATGACAGAGCATATAGCGAACCAACATATTTCAATACATACAAACAATTCAAAATTGATTCAGTTAAAGAACCTGAAAATTTAAAAGATGTTGCCAAGTTTCTTTTTCAACAACCTAACATAGCATCAAAAAGGTGGGTTTATGAACAATATGACAGTATGGTAGGTACAAATAATATATCTACAAATCATCCATCAGACGCTGGAGTTGCATTAGTCAAGGGAACTTCTAAAGGAATTGCCATGTCGGTTGATTGTAATTCAAGATACGTAAATGCTGATCCTGAAACTGGAACTGCAATTGCAGTATCAGAAGCTGCAAGAAATATCGTAGTAAGTGGAGGAGTTCCATCTGCAGTAACAAACTGTTTGAATTTTGGAAACCCATACCACCCTGAATCTTATTGGCAATTTGTAGGAGCCATTAAAGGAATGTCAAAGGCATGTGAGCAATATTCAACACCAGTAACTGGAGGAAACGTCAGCTTTTACAATCAATCGGTTATTGATGGAAAAGAAGTGCCTGTTTTTCCAACACCTACCATTGGAATGATTGGAATTTTAGATGATGTAAGAAATATTATGAGTTTAGATTTTAAATCTGCTGGGGATGAAATATTTTTAATTGGAAAATCAGTTAATGACATTTCATCTTCGGAGTATTTAGTTAAGTATCATGGTATTGAAGCATCTCCTGCACCATATTTTAACTTGGAGGAGGAGCATCAATTGCATAAATGCATTGGTGAA
>PBXW01000056.1 GCA_002727735.1 Crocinitomicaceae bacterium | reverse complement strand
AGCTATAATTTTTTGCAAAATCTACAATTAAAACATAACATTGATTCAAACAGATATAATTATAATTGGGGCAGGACCTGTTGGTTTATTTACTGTTTTTGAAGCAGGACTATTGAAATTAAAGTGTCATTTGATTGATGCACTTCCACAACCTGGTGGTCAATGTGCTGAAATATATCCCAAGAAACCAATTTATGATATTCCTGGTTACCCAAGTATTTTAGCTAAAGATTTAGTTGAAAAACTTTTAGAACAAATTAAACCATTTAANCCCGGTTACACCCTTGGTGAATCTGCAGAAACAATAAAAAAAGATGATAAAGGCTTTTTTCAAGTAACTACAAATAAAGGCACCATTCATAAAGCNCCTGTTGTTGCCATAGCTGGAGGCTTAGGAGTTTTCACCCCTCGAAAACCACCTGTAAAAAATTTATCAGAATTTGAAGATAATGGCGTAAACTATATTATTAAAGACCCTAGTGTTTTTGAAAATAAAGAAATCGTAATATCTGGTGGTGGAGACTCTGCTCTTGACTGGGCACTTTATTTTACTGAAAAATGTAAACATAGTGTAACACTTATNCACAGAAGTGAAAGCTTTAGAGCTCACAATGATTCAGTACAAAAAGCAATTGATTATTCGCAAAAAGGGTGGATGAAGCTAATCCTCAATGCTGAAGTAAGAGAAATAAATAGAGANGGAAACCAAAAGCTCAATCTTAATGTGAATGTCAAAGGAAATGAAAATGCTAATATAACATGTGACAATTGGTTTCCATTATTTGGATTGACACCAAAATTGGGGCCTATTGCTAATTGGGGACTAGAAATTGAAAAAAATGCCATTAAAGTAAATAATGCTAAAGATTATGCGACAAACATAGATGGTATTTACGCCATTGGAGATGTCAATACATATGAAGGCAAACTAAAACTAATTCTTTGTGGTTTTCATGAAGCCGCTATCATGGTTCAATCGGCATTTAAACNCATCTATCCCAATAAAAACAATGTATTAAAGTATACTACTGTAACAGGCATAACAGGTTTTGATAAATGAAATAAATATTAAGGTCATTGATCGGAATGGTGAACTACACAATTTAAAAGGTCCAATTGACATGAATTTAAATGTTATGGAGCTTTTAAAAATAAATGAACTTCCTGTTGAAGGCACTTGTGGTGGAATGGCAATGTGTGCATCATGTCATGTTTACATTGTTTCAGACCATATACTACCCGAAAAGACTTTTGATGAAACTGCCATGTTAGAAGAAAGTTGGGACATACAAGACAACAGCAGACTTTCATGTCAACTAAAGTTATCTGAACAGCTTGAGGGATTAACTATTCAAATAGCTCCTGNACAATAAATTATCTTTTGATAGATTCAGGAATTTCACAAACTGGAATAGGCTCCATTTTGTGTTTGTTAGCTCTGTGAAAATTATTGTAAATATTAAGCACTTCTTGCTGACGAGCAGAGATTGAATGATTTTGGCCATCATTAACAAAACGCATGGCCCATTCCAATTCTTCATATTTTGCTCCAAGTTGATCTTCATCATTTCTATCATCATCCCACAATCCATCCGTNGGTGGAGCATCTATAATAGATTTTACAATCCCTAAATGTTTAGCCAAACCAAAAACTTCTGTTTTCATTAAATCAGCAATAGGGGAAAGATCAACCCCACCATCGCCATATTTTGTAAAAAATCCAACACCAAAATCTTCCACTTTATTGCCAGTTCCTGCAACTAGTAATTTTTGATTAGATGCAAACGTATATAATGTTGACATTCTTATTCTAGAACGAAGATTAGCAAGAGAAAGGTTGTCATGATATTCAACTGGAATAGCTTTCAAAAAAGATTCAAAAACAGATGTCAAATCTACTTTTAAGCTACTTACATTTTTAAATCTAGCCTGTAACCATTCAATATGCTCATTACTTCTATCAACTTGNTTTGCATGTTGAAAAATCGGCATATTTAANACCAGGGTNTTCTTATTCGTTTTTGCACATANGGTTGAAGTCACAGCTGAATCAACTCCCCCAGACACACCAACTACAAACCCATTTAAAGAAGATTTATTTAGATAATCTAATAGCCAAGATACAATGTAAGAATCGACTTTATTNAAATCCATATTCTAAGCTACAACAATATTTAAAAATATTGAATTTGTTTAAAATAAGATCCCAACACTTAGGCGAACCGATCTCATAGCTGAAAAAGCTCCAACAGGATCATAATTATCGTTGTNATATCTTCTNAAGAAAGGCTCTCTCTTGTCAGACCTTAAAGTATTTATAAAATCATAAACAAAATGNCCNGCAAANAATANTGATGTANTACCAGAAAAGTTNTACTCTGCACCAAAACCAACAGTTAAAGCTCCTCTNATTGGTTGTGTTCCTCTAGAAAAATCAATGTCAGATTTATTGACAATATCATTACTTGAANGCGTTGGTGATATTAAACCAGNTGAATCAGCAATAGACATTCTTATGCACTGATCATTTGANATTGACTTAGTTTTAAAGCCAAACATTGTACCAACCTCACCAAAATAGGTAAAGTACCCTATTTCATTAGTCTTCATCTTAATTGACAAAGGTATATTGACATAGCTAGATCTAAACTCCCGTCTCTTTAAATGGTAAATAGAATAATTACTATTTATATCATAAACACTATTTTCATATGAAACTGCCTCATCCCAATCTACATAGTTTTCATCAGTATCTAAGAAAAAGTACAAAGAATCAAAAGCTAAATCCTCAGGTGAATAATCAATTGAATTGTAGGAACTATACAAATTAAATCCGGTTCTTAACATCGTCTTTTTATTTAATCTAAACTCCAATTGGGGACCCCATCCATAGCCTATCCCGACACCACCACTAAGAAATTTTTTTTGATTTTCTGGNGTAAGCCAATCTACAGAACCCATCCCATGCAATCCAAACCTAACTTTTGCTTCATCATTTTTTTCAATTTGAACAATTGGGTCTGTGGCTTCTTGAGCATTTAATAAAATATAATTAGAACATANTGTTAAAAAAAGGACTAAAATGAATTTTTTCATGGGAAGGATATTTATNATAAACATAATATTTTTAAGCAACAAATTTTACTTTTACAAAATAACAATGAAAAAGTTACAATTCACTTTACTGTTTTTTATTTTCTCCTTATTGGGTTGTGAAGAAAATACCCTACTACCAAACATAAATGAGCAAGACATTGTTTCAGTGGATAATACAAGGCTAGATAAATTATTTTACAATGGAGATGAAGAAGTTTTTCATAGTGAGTTTTTGAAGTACCCAGAACTTTATGAAAACTTTTACACTAAGATGATAAGAGCTGGTAGTGAAAATGAATTATTTAATCCATTACTAAAAGACACACTAACATTACCTATTCTTCGTGAATTCCTAAATGACAGTACTTTGAAATTAGTTTTTAAAGCAATGGAGGAAGAATTCCCAGACCTTACATTACAAGAAGAAAAAATTAGTGTTGGTATGAGTAACTATAACTCCCTATTTAAGAGAGGAATTAAAGAAGCTAAAATTGGCACATTTTATTCCAACTTTAATGCTACTGTTATTGAAAATGACCATGTAATTTGGATAGGTCTTGAAATGTATTTAGGAGGAGAAAATGAAATAATAAAAATGCTNCCCCCAAANACNTTTCCNCAATATTATAAGNAAAAAATGGATAAAAAATTTATGATTTCNGATGTNTTTTTCAGCTTTTTAATGAGCTATCATTACGAACATTTAGGGGATGAATTACTTGCTAGAATGTTAGCATTTGGTAAAATAGCTTATCTCATGGAAATCATCTTGCCATTTGAAGAAGAAGAAAATAAATTTAGATACAGCAAAGAGGAATTAGAATGGTGCAATTCCAATGAAATTAACATATGGAGATATATTGTTGACGAAAAATTACTTTATGAAAGTGACCCTACTTTAGTAGATCCNTTTTTCTTGGAAGGGCCNTTTNCAAAAAATTTTGGTAGCGAATCTCCCTCAACTATTGGCATTTGGTTAGGCTATAAAATGATTAGAGATTATGCAGAAAACAATGACGTAAGCATTATTGATATAGTGAAAGAAAAAAACATGCAAAAATTATTAAAATACTATGANCCCTAAAAATCAAAATAAAGAAACATTGACAGTTGATGTTAATATGGATGAAAACATGATTCCAGAATCTATAAGATGGACATCAAGTCAAGACAATACTAAAGAAGAAGCTTCTGCAGCATTGCTTTATTTTTGGAATGCATCCAAAAANGAAACTTTTAATCTTGATTTATGGACAAAGAAGATGTCTATTGAAGAAATGAATATGATGATTTTTCAATCATTTATGACTATAGCAAACACATACGAAAGAGCTACTTCTGAAGACCAACTAGCCAATGCTATGAGAGATTTTGCTGAGTTTTTTGGTGAAAAAACAAAAATCTTACCAAAGAGTGGGAAATTTGAGGGTGATGGGAAAGGATAAACTCAAGAGATTTAAAGAAAATATATCATTTAAAAATCTATTTCAACCTAAACTTAGTTTTGATTCAAAAAGTCATGAATTAAAAGAAAATTGGCAAACTGAATTCTGTAACAAAAACCCCATAATTTTAGAACTAGGTTGTGGTAGAGGAGAATATACCACAGGTTTGGCAAAACTTTTCCCTAATCAAAACTTCATTGGNATTGATATTAANGGGGCTAGACTATGGAAAGGAGCTAAAACAGCTACAGAAAACAAGTTAATTAATGTAAGATTCCTTAGGACAAAAGTTGACTTTATAGAGAAATTTTTTGGCTCAGAAGAAGTAGATGAAATTTGGCTTACATTTTCTGATCCACAGCCTAAAAAACCTAGGAAAAGATTGACTTCCCCTCTGTTCATTAATAGATATAAAACTTTCCTTAAAAAAAATGGAATTATTCATTTAAAGACAGATAGTGACCTTCTATATGAATACACTTTAGAACAAATAAAAGAACAAAACTTCACCATCATTAATAATATCAATGATATTTATTCATCCAAGTCAAAACTTGAAAACAAATTAATGGATTTACTTCATATTAAGACTTTCTATGAAGAAAAGTGGCTAAAAGAATCTATTAAAATTAAGTACATTTCTTTTAGACTTAATAATTAAGCAATTAATATTGGATAAAAATCTGTAAATTCATTAAATGAAATTATCTTCAGTAACTCTTTTCATAAGTTGTTTCATTGTTCAATTTGGGTTTTGTCAATTAACCGAATCTACAGGGCCTAACAGTACAGCAATGGCTGGTTTAAACGCAAACAATATAGANGTTTGGGCCATAAATTACAATGTAGGTCAACTTGAAAATATTGAAGCAAACACTATTGGCATTAGNTTTTACCAACCATTTTTACTTAATGATNTTTCTACTGCAAATCTTGTTGCAGCCATAAAAACTTCTAAGGGCGTATTTGGCTTAAATTATNCTAATTACGGAAATGAGTTTTATCAAATAAACACTACTGGAATTGGCTATAGCATGAAATTAGGTGAAAATTTATCTGGAGGGGTTAAACTAAATTACCATCATATTAATGCTGGTGATTTTTATAATAATAAATCTATTGTATCAACAGATTTTGGATTAGCTGCCAACTTAACCAATGAACTCCATATTGGTTTATCTGTTTTAAACCCTACTTTTTCTAAAGTTGATGACTATGCTAATGAAAGAGTACCAACCATTATGCAATTTGCCGCAGGTTATCATTTTTCAGATGATTTAGTTTTACAGGCGGGGGTTAAAAAAGACATTTCGTACCCCTTATCCTTCATGACTGGAATTCAGTATCAACCCACAGAAAAAGTCAGTATAAGAGGCGGAATTGGGACAAATCCCTCTTTAGCATCATTAGGAATAAATGTTCAATTAAAAAAATTACGGTTGGTATTTGCTACTCAAATTCATCAAATTTTGGGTTGGAGTCCTGATTTTGGTATAGTTTATCAATTTAAATAATCATTGAAAAAATTAACACTATATCTTATATTTTCAATTATTCCTTTTTTAGGCTATCAACAAACAGATACTTCAAAAGGATACCAATACAAATTAGGGCTTAAAACTCATGTTTCTGCAAGAGACATGAAAAAACAATATATTCTAGAACAACGCATTGAAAATATTGCAGAAAATAATGAAGATGAGGACATTGATTATACTACTCTTTTTGACCAACTTAGCTTTTATTATGAACACCCAATAAATCTCAATAAAAAAAATATTAAATATGATTTAAAACAATTACATCTTCTTAACGAATTTCAGATCATTGCTATAATTGAGCATATTAAAAGACATGGAAAACTGCTTACTATTTATGAACTGCAAACAATAAAAGAAATCACACCAACTGATATNNGAAAAATCATTCCATTTGTTGANGTTAGTGAAGAATTAGATGCTACTCATTTGTCTTTATCAGAAATGTTAANTTTAGGTAAAAACGACCTTTTTCTAAGGTANTCTAGAGTATTAAATAATGTTGAAGGGCAACAAGAANTATCNGATAGCAANTGGTTAAATTCTCCAAACTCAAAACAAGTTGGCTCACCAGATAATTTATATTTGAGATATAGATTTAAATACCAAAATCACCTCAGCATTGGATTTACAGCAGAAAAAGATGCTGGTGAATCTTTCCTCCCCAATAAAAGAGCAGACCAACTTTTCAATCAACCTACAACTGCTGGGTTTGACTTTTATTCTGCCCATTTCTACTTAAGAGATGTGGGGAAAATTAAAGGTTTAGCTTTAGGAGATTACCACATTCAACTTGGACAGGGATTAACTTTTTGGTCTGGTTTAGCAATGGGTAAAACATCAAACCCTATGGCTATTAAAAGAAATCCAATGGGAATCAGGCCATATGCTTCACTGGATGAAAATCTGTTTATGAGAGGTGCCGCTGTTGCATTGAATTTCAAAAAAATTCATTTTCTTGCCTTTGGATCTAAAAAAGCTATAGACGCAAATATTACTGAGGATACTTTATCATCTGATGGAGACTTAATTGTAAGTAGTTTACAAGCTTCTGGATTACATACCACTGTAGGGGAACTAAATGATAAAGATGCTTTAGAAGAAAATATTGGGGGTGCTGAAGTCTCTTTTCATAATGATTTTTTAACTGTAGGTGCAATTAGTGCAGTTACTTACTATAGAGGTGAAATAAATAGAAACCTATCTATGTATAATCAATTTCAGTTCAATAGCAACATGAACTGGGTAAATGGATTACACTATAGTTTTATTAAAAGAAATGTCAATCTATTTGGTGAAGTCAGTAGAAGCATCAGTGGTGGAAACGCTCAGTTACATGGATTACTTGCTTCATTACATCCTAATTTGGCAGTATCCCTTCTNTACAGAAAATTTGATGAAAACTACCATAGTGTATATGCCAATGCCATTGCAGAAAGTAGTTTNCCAATTAATGAAGANGGCTTGTTTGCTGGTTTACAGTTTAAACTAAATAATCATTGGGAAATNTCAACTTATTTTGATCAATTCAAATTTCCTTGGATGAGGTATCAAGTTGATAAACCTAACTCATTTGGGATGGATGGATTTTTACAATTAGTCTATCATCCCAACAAAAAGNTGGACATTTATGGAAGAATAAGACACAGAGAAAGACCATTTAATTCAGCTTTAACATTTGATAGAGATATCCCAAATGTTTCTATTGCAGATCAATGGAATTACAGATTAAATTTCAATGTTCTTATTACAGAATCTATACGACTACGTAGCAGAATTGAATATATGACTTACTTCAGAGATGGAGCAGATAAAGAAGATGGCTTACTATTAGCTCAAGATGTCATATACAAACCAAAAGAAAGTAAATTGTCTTTTACTGCTCGATTTGCATTATTTGATACTGATTCATATAACTCAAGAATATATAGTTATGAAAATGATGTACTATATTATTTTAGAATTCCTGCTTATTACTTTCAAGGTGCAAGATCATACCTAACCTTGAGATATCAGTTCAAAAAGGGAATTGACTTTTGGTTAAGATATGGAAACTGGTTTTATACCAATCGAACGACAATTGGGTCAGGTTATAATGAAATCAATGATTTTTCTAAATCAGATATAAGAGCTCAATTGCGCTTTCAATTTTAAGCTAAAGCATCTATTATACCGTTCAAGGTATTACTTGGACGCATAGCTTTAGAAGCTAATTCATCATTTGGCATATAATAACCACCAACATCTTGAGGTTGACCTTGTGCGGCTATTAATTCATCATCTATTTGTTGAGCATTCTGTTTTAAGCTATCATATAAAGAACTAAAAACAACTGCCAATTCTTTATTTTCATTTTGATTAGCTAATGCCTCAGCCCAATATAATGCCAAGTAAAAATGACTTCCTCTATTATCTATCTTACCCAATTTTCTTGCAGGAGATTTATTTTCTTCCAACAACTTTTCTGTTGCTGTATCCAAACATGAGCCTAAAACTTTACATTTTTCATCATTATATTTTTCAGAGAAATGTTCTAAAGAAACAGCAAGAGCTAAAAATTCGCCTAAAGAATCCCATCTTAAATATCCTTCTTTATTAAATTGCTGTACATGCTTTGGAGCAGACCCACCTGCACCTGTTTCAAATAATCCGCCACCATTCATTAATGGAACAATAGATAACATTTTAGCACTTGTACCTAACTCTAAAATAGGGAATAAATCAGTAAGATAATCTCGAAGTACATTTCCAGTAACAGAAATGGTATCTAAACCTTTTGATACACGATCCAAACTATAATTTGTAGCATCATAAGGAGACATAATTAAGATTTCTAAACCATCGGTGTTATGATTTTTTAAATATGTATTGACTTTGGTGATTAATTCTCTATCATGCGCTCTTTGCTCATCTAACCAAAATACAGCTGGTGTATTTGTTGCTCTAGCCCTTGACACAGCCAATTTCACCCAATCTTGAATAGGTGCATCTTTAACCTGACACATCCTAAAAATATCTCCTTCGTTTACATGTTGTTCTAATAAAACTTCATTAGAAGAATTTATTACTTGNACTACTCCAGNCTTACTTANTTGGAAAGTTTTGTCATGTGAACCATATTCTTCTGCCTTTTGGGCCATTAAACCAACATTGGAAACACTACCCATTAAGGCAGGATTAAATGCACCATTCTTCTTNCAAAACTCTATCGTTGCTTTGTAAATACTGGAATANCTCCTGTCTGGAATAACGGCTTTTGTATCTTGTAATTGTCCATTTTTATTCCACATCATCCCGGAACTTCTTATCATTGCAGGCATAGATGCGTCAATAATTACATCACTNGGAACATGAAGATTNGTTATTCCATTNTCTGANTCAACCATAGCTAANTCAGGAAGATTATTANCCAANNNACTTAANTCCATGTTTATTTCATNTCTTAATGAAGATGGNAATTCATTAATCTTTGCAAATAAATTACCTGAACCGTTNTTTACNTCAACGCCTACTTTTTCCAGCTCTTTTCCAAANTTATTAAAGATAGATTTATAAAAAACTGAAACGCATTTCCCGAAAATAATAGGATCAGACACTTTCATCATGGTGGCTTTCATNTGTANTGAAAACAAAAGATTCTCTTCCTTGGCAGATTGTATTTCCTNTTCAAAGAAAGAACCCAATTTACTCATATTCATGCATGCTGAATCTATAATCTCACCATCTAATAAGGATAAGTTATCCTTAAGCGTATCAACATCGCCATCTTGACTATTAAAGACAATTTTTACTGTTTNGCTCTTATTACATGTATGAGATTTTTCAGTTCCAAAAAAATCACCGTCAGGCATGCTCGAAACGTGAGTTTTTGAATTTGNTGACCAATCACCCATGGAATGAGGATTCTTTTTTGCGTAATTTTTAACCGCTTTAGGNGCTCTTCTATCAGAATTTCCTTCTCTTAAAACTGGATTTACAGCACTTCCTTTAACTTTATCATAAGTGGCTTTAATTGCTCTTTCTTCTTCGGAATTTGGTTCTTCTGGATAATTCGGTATGGAAAAACCTTTTTGCTGCAATTCTTTTATTGCAGATGTTAATTGTGGTACTGAAGCACTTATATTAGGTAACTTTATAATGTTAGCCTCATCTTTTTTAGCTAATTCTCCTAAATATTTTAGGTCATCTTCTACAACCTGGTTACTATCAAGACTGTTTGGAAACTGAGATAAAATTCTCGCAGCAAGAGATATATCCTTTAAAACTATTTTAACTCCAGCTTGTTTAGTAAAAGCATTCACAATAGGTAAAAATGAATAGGTAGCTAAAGCAGGAGCTTCGTCTGTTTTAGTATAACAAATTATTTTAGAATCACTCATGGTTAAATTTTATAATTGACAAAGAAACAACAAAACATCTATTTTAAAAGATATTTTTTTAAATCTACTCTACTTCCATTAAATAAATTTAGATCAACTGGGCCTTTTATTCCATCAATGGAACCATTATCTGAAAATTGCCATATTGACCAAGTTGAATTTTTCAAGGGTGTCTTAACATTGTTGTAATTGGCTATCCAAAGGACATAATCACTAAACTCACCCTTTAAATGGTCATTATAATAGTGAGCCCCAGTGTATATAATAGGCTTTATTCCATAATGAGACTCCACAATAGAGAGCCAATTTTTAATGCCAATTTTTAAACTCTTTATACTTTGTACTTTACTTACTTTTTCAATATCTAAAATTGGAGGAAAATCACCTGGAGATAGTTTTACATTTTTTATATAATTTCTAGCTTGTGATGTAGAATTTTCATTTGGCCTGTAATAATGATAAGCTCCTCTAATTACACCATTTTTTTTAGCTTCTCTAAAATTAGAGGTGAAATATCTGTCTCTATGGTCTTTTCCAGCTGTGGATCTAATGATTACGAACTCAGCAGAATGTCCTTCATTTATTTGATCTATACTATTCCAGTTGATTATGCCTTGATATTCAGAAACATCAAAACCATATACGTAGTCTCCTAATGGTATTACTGGAGCATGAAACCATTGATTATAGTACTTTTTTAAATGGTTTAGAAAATTTGGAGTTGTGTATAATTGAGAAGCTACATAAAAAAGGTTTATTGCAAGTAACAGAAAAAACCATTTCTTATAACGATTTCCTTTTCTACTCTTTGCCATTCATTAGCCCTTCAAAAACTTAAAATCATTAACTGGGAAATAAGCTGTTGATCCTAGTTGCTCCTCAATCCTTAATAGTTGATTGTATTTTGCCATTCTATCAGATCTTGAGGCTGAACCTGTCTTAATTTGACCTGTATTTAACGCCACTGCTAAATCAGCAATAGTATTATCCTCGGTTTCTCCACTTCTATGACTCATCACTGAAGTATAGCCATTTTTTGAAGCTAAATTAACTGCATCGATAGTCTCAGACAAACTACCTATTTGATTCACTTTAATTAAAATAGAATTGGCAGTATCTTCATCAATACCCTTTTGTAATCGTTTGGTATTGGTCACAAATAAATCATCACCAACTAATTGGCATTTATCTCCAACTTTTTCCGTTAAT
>PBXW01000055.1 GCA_002727735.1 Crocinitomicaceae bacterium | reverse complement strand
CTATCTATTTGAATGATATTATGGCTCTTTTAAATAATAAAACAGGTCTATGGAAAGAGTGTTATTTTTCTACAATGTGTATCTATTGTAATTCACTTACTTATGAACAAGAACCTCAATTTCAAGCTGCTTTATTTGAGTATTTTCTTCATAATCCAGCAGAATATTTGGCCTTTCTTGATGAAACTACATTTGAGACAAGTGATTGTTTATTATCTAAGCTTTCAGCATACGTGAACAATCATGTTTTAACGGATGAAATTACTTTAATCAGTATAAAAAATGTAGTTTATAAACATTGTTCGGATTGTTCAGATCATGACATAGAGGCTATATATCTATATCTCGATTTGGTAAATAAATTTCAAGATAAATAATCATTTACCCTTGAGCTGAACATATGGAATAAGCATTTCCTCCATTGAAATACCTCCATGCTGAAAAGTGTCATTATATAATTTCGCAAAGTGATTGTAATTGTTTGGATAAACAAAGTATTTGTCTTCCCTAGCGAAAATAAATGAACTGCTTAAATGTGTTTTAGGCAACATGATTTTTTCAGGATGTTGGGCTTCTATCACATCTTTAGATTGGTAGGTTAGATTCTTACTAACCTTATATCTCATATTTGTGTTTGTACTTTTTGGGCCAATAACTTTTGTTGGTGTTTTTACTCTAATAGTNCCATGATCTGTTGTAAGAAAAACTTTAGAAGAAGTAGCACTAATTTTTTTTAANACATCAAATAAAGGGGAATGTTTAAACCAACTTCTAGTAATTGACCTGTAAGCTGACTCATCCTCAGCCAGTTCTTTTATCACTTCCATATCTGTTCTTGCATGAGACAGGGTGTCAACAAAATTATACACAATGGTATTGAGTTGATTATGTTTTAAATTGTCAATTTGCTGAACCAATTTTTTCCCAGCATTGAGATTTGTAATTTTATGATAGGAAGATTTAATATTTATTTGTTGGCGCCTTAAATTTTCATTCAAAAAGAATTCTTCGTGTAAGTTCTTTCCTTCATTTTCTTCCTCTGACACCCATTTATCAGGATATCTACGGTTGATTTCTAATGGGCTTAATCCTGAAAATAAAGCATTTCTAGCATATTGAGTTGTTGTTGGAATAATGCTAGTGTAAGTTTCTTCTTTTTCTATATTNAAATATTCATCCAAAATAGGTTTTATTATCAGCCACTGATCATACCTTAAGTTGTCTATAACTATAAGAAAATAAGATTGTTGATTTAATTCAGGAAACAAATTAGATTTAAGCAAGTTATGACTCAAAATTTCATTTGAGGAAATAATATCTTGGTAATTTTTATCAATGAATCTTGTAAAGAGCTGGTTTGCTTCTTCTTTTTGCATATTAAATACTTCAACCATATTTTGGTCAGAAGTTTCTAANTGTAATTCCCAAAAAGTAAGTTGCTTAAANATNTCTTTCCANCCANNTAGGTCTTTGACNAAATTTANNTCTTGGCTAATTTTNTTAAACTCTTGTCTGTAAGATGTGGAGTTTGTTTCACTAACNAGTCTTTTNCCATCNAGAATTTTTTTNATNGCCATCAAAATTTGATGTGGATTNACNGGNTTAATTAGGTAATCTGANATTTGTTTNCCNATAGCNTCNTCCATNATCATTTCCTCNTCACTCTTGGTAATCATNATNACAGGNGTATTAAGNCTTATTTTCTTTATCTCTTCTAANGCTGTTAATCCGCTTATTCCAGGCATNTTTTCATCTAAAAAAACTAGATCAAANTTCTCTNTAGAGAAATANTCAATGGCTTCNTTACCTGAGTTAACAGNTGTTACCTCATGACCTTTATTNGTTAAAAACAACAAATGNGGTTTTAAACTATCTATTTCATCATCTGCCCATAAAATTCTTGCCATTTAACGTTTTATTTAGTTTAGATTTGCCTAACTTAATGATTTATCATGAATAAAAATCAAGTAAGTAAAATTCTAAACGATCCTGTTTATGGATTTATTACGCTGAATAAAGGAATTTTATTGGATTTAATTGATCATCCTTTTTTTCAGCGTTTATCTAGAATAAANCAACTTGGATTAACATATTTAGTTTATCCAGGNGCACACCANACNAGATTTCATCATGCTGTTGGCGCGACTTATCTCATGAAACAAGCCATTTCAACAATCAAAGAAATGGGTATTTCAATTACTGAGGAAGAAGAGTACGGAGTTTTAATGGCTATTTTACTTCATGACATTGGACATGGCCCATACTCTCATGCTTTAGAGCATTCCTTTCTTCATGAAATAGATCATGAAACCGTTTCTGAGATATTTATGCATAAATTAAATGCTCATTTTAATGGAGCATTAGATGTAGCTATACAAATATTTAAAGATGAGTATAGCAAAGGTTTTTTACATCAATTGGTCTCATCTCAACTAGATATGGATAGATTAGATTATCTTAAGAGAGATAGCTTCTTTACTGGTGTCTCAGAAGGTGTAGTTAGCAATCAGCGAATAATTAAAATGTTTGATATAGACAATGATGAAATTTTAATAAAAGAAAAAGGAATTTATTCTATAGAGAAATTCATCGTTGCTAGAAGATTGATGTACTGGCAAGTTTATTTACACAAGACAGTCTTAAGCGCTGAGTTTTTGCTGGCTAAAATTATTGATAGAGCTAGAGAAATTATTTTATCTGGAGAAAAGTTATTTACAACCCCTCACATACTTCTTTTTTTAAAAAATAAAATATCGGTTAATGAGCTTAAAAATGATGATTGTTTAACTGCATTTTCATCTCTAGATGATAATGATATTATGACATGTGTTAAAGTTTGGTCTTCATCAGATGATGAAGTACTNAAGAAGCTGTCTACCATGTTNGTAAATNGAAAATTATTAAAAGTCAAAATTTCAGATGCTCCTTTTTCAGACAAAGAAATAAGCGCATTAAAAGAAAAACACCAAAAAGCCCTTAAAATAGATNGTCATGAGGTAAATTATTTTGTTTTTCAAGAGTATATGATAAATAATGCTTATGATCCAAGAAAGGATACGATAAAAGTTAAATTTAAAGATGGTACTATTCGAGATATTACCGAGGCATCTGATAATTTAAACATAAGTGCATTGGCAAAACCAGTTACCAAATATTATTTATTTGCACCATATTTTTAGGGTTTTGATGAATGTAACTCAATATTGCTAATTTTGTCATCCAAATGGAATTTAGCGCAAAAGATATCGCAAAACTAGTTAGTGGTGAAATTGAAGGGGATGAGACTGTTTTAATCAATGATTTTTCTAAAATTGACCAAGGAAAATCAGGTACTTTATCCTTTTTAGCTAATCCAAAATACGAAGAGTTTATTTACACAACCAAGGCNAGTGTTGTTTTGGTTAATCAAGATTTTTCACCTTCTCAACCACTCTCATCAACTTTAACNCTTATTAGGGTAGATAATGCNTATGAAAAATTAGCNCANCTCCTNTCNTTGTATAATNCNATTAATCANGNNAAGCAGGGTNTAGAAGAACCATCTTTTATTGATCCAACTGCTAAAATTGGAAACAATGTNTATATNGGTGCTTTTTGTTATATNGGTAAAAATGCAATTATTGCTGATGGGGTAAAATTATATCCAAACACCTATATTGGTGAAAATACAACTATAGAAAAAGATACTATTTTATTTTCTGGAGTAAAAGTTTATCATAATTGCAATATAGGCAAGCAATGTATTTTACATGCTGGTGTGGTGGTGGGTTCTGATGGCTTTGGATTTGCTCCTAATAATGCAAACGAATACAAGAAAGTTCCTCAGGTAGGAAATGTAGAGATTAAGGATTTTGTGGAAATAGGTTCAAATACAACTATAGATAGAGCTACATTAGGTTCTACTGTCATTGGTAAAGGGGTAAAACTGGATAATTTGGTTCAAATTGCTCATAATGTTGAGGTTGGCGAAAATACGGTAATCGCAGCTCAAACTGGAATTGCTGGTTCAACCAAAGTTGGAAAAGAAGTTATGATTGGGGGCCAAGTAGGTATAGTTGGACACATTACCATTGCTGATGGGACTAAAATTGCAGCTCAAAGTGGTATAGCAAAAAGCATAAAACAATCAGAAAAAATAGTTCAAGGTTCTCCAGCTTATGATATAGGAGATTATACCAGAAGCTATGTTTTGTTCAAAAATTTACCAAAGCTTAGGGAGCAAATAATAGCATTGGAAAAAGCAATAAAATCTTGATTTTGTCAAAACAAAAAACCATATCATCTCCCATTAAATTCAAAGGTTTTGGATTACACACTGGTGAGTCAGTACACATGACCATTGAACCAGCAGAGGTTAATCATGGTATTCAATTTTTAAGAGAAGATTTAGTCAACGCTCCTGTAATCCCTGCCACAGTAGATTACGTTTCCGAAACTCAACGAAGTACTACAATTGAGAAAAATGGAAATAAAGTTGTCACGGTTGAACATTTACTTTCAGCTTGTTATGCTTTAGGTATTGACAACCTATTGGTTAAACTTAATAGTGAAGAGTTACCTATTTTAGATGGAAGTGCTAAGGAATATGTAGCTTCTATCAATAAAGCAGGAATAGTTGAGCAAGAAGAGACAAAATCTTATATTTCACTAAACTCNTCCATTGCACATAAAGATGAGAAAAATGGAGCAGAGATATTATATATACCATCTGAAGATTTTAAGCTTTCTGTAGTGCTAGATTATGATAATGAAGTACTTGGAACTCAATATGCTGAACTTAGAGACCTTAAGGATTACGGAAAAGAAATAGCTGATTGTAAGACTTTTGTGCTATTAAGTGAATTAGAACAACTTGCTAAAGCTGGGTTAATAAAAGGCGGAGATATTGATAATGCTATCGTTATGGTAGATAAAAAAATTGACACTGCTGGATTGAAGAACTTAGCAAAGCTTTTAGATAAACAAGAATTAGAAATAGATATTAAAGGAAATACACTAAACAACTGTGAATTAAAACATTTAAATGAACCAGCCAGGCATAAATTGTTAGATTTAATTGGAGATCTTGCTTTGCTTGGAAAGCCCCTTAAGGGACATATTATTGCAAAAAAACCTGGTCATAAATTAAATACTTCATTTGCAATTATTTTAAATAAAGCCATGAAAGAACAAGAAAAATCAAAGCCTATGTATGATTTAACTAAAGAACCACTATACGATATTAATGATATTGAAAATATGTTACCCCACAGATATCCATTTTTATTAATTGATAAAATAATGGAAATTTCGGATGATGGTATTGTCGGTGTAAAAAATGTAACTAAAAATGAACCATACTTTGTTGGTCATTTCCCAGGAAACCCTGTGATGCCTGGTGTTCTACAGATTGAGGCAATGGCTCAAACTGGTGGTGTGTTTTCATTGAGTAAAGTAGAGGATCCGCATCTTTATTCTACTTATTTCATGAAGATTGATAATGTAAAATTTAAAAGAAAAGTGATACCTGGTGATACCATTGTATTTGATTTAAAGCTTATTTCACCAATTAGAAGAGGGTTGGTACACATGGGTGGAAAGGGCTATGTAAATGGTCAAGTTTGTATAGAAGCAGATATGCTTGCTCAAGTTGTAAAAGATAGAGAAGAAAAATAGCTTTAGATTACAATGACTAATTATCCACTCACAAATATTTCTCCAAAAGCAAAAATTGGTAAAAATGTTACTATTGAACCATTTACAACTATTTATGGTGACGTTGAAATTGACGATAACACATGGATAGGCTCAAATGTTGTAATAATGGACGGAGCAAGAATTGGTTCGGGTTGTAAAATATTTCCTGGAGCAATTATATCTGCAGAATCTCAAGATTTAAAATACAATGGAGAATACACTCAAACTATTATTGGAGACAATACTACTATTAGAGAATATGTAACTATTCACAAAGGAACTTTAGATAAAAAAGTGACCAAAATTGGAAGTAATTGCCTTCTAATGTCTTATGTTCATGTAGCCCATGATTGTCAAATTGGGAACAATGTTATAATAGCTAACTTAGTTCAATTAGCTGGTCATGTAAGTATTGATGACTGGGTTATAATTGAAGGAACTGCAGCTGTGCAGCAATTTGTACACATAGGACAACATGCTTTCATAGCTGGAGGGTCATTAGTTAGAAAAAATGTTCCGCCTTATGTAAAAGCGGCTAGAGAACCTCTATCCTACGTAGGTGTAAACACCATCGGATTAAGAAGAAGAGGATTCAATGACCAGCAAATTATTAATGTTGAAGATATTTACAGAGTTATTTATGTTCAGAATAGTAATATGACCACAGCGCTTAATGTGGCAGATTTAGAATTACCTAAGTCTGATGAGAAAGAAGTTGTGTTGGATTTTATAAGAAATTCAACTAAAGGAATTATGCGAGGTCTGAGTTAATTNCTGAGTTCTGTTCTTANGGTTTGTAAAACCTTAAATGAACTTCTATCACACACATAGGTGATTAAAGAAAGATTATCAATATTATACGTTGAATCAGCTGATGGATTTGGTAATTCATAGGAGAAATCATGATAAAAAACATCTCCACTAACCAAAGCAGAATCATTAATTAATGTACCCCAAGTGCCATTAATATTATCTGATAAAATAGCGTGATGATGATAGTGGTGATCAATTGACCCGTCACTCATTTTTTGAGGAGAAACAACTTCGTCCCTTATCAAGTAAATAATTAAATGGTAATTTCCAGAAAGGTT
>PBXW01000054.1 GCA_002727735.1 Crocinitomicaceae bacterium | reverse complement strand
TCATCATTAATAGTAAGCACATCAATTTCTTTAATTACCTTTTTTAAGTCTTCTAAAGCTGTTTCCATCCAAAAGTTCATTGTATCTAAAACAATCAACTTTGGTCTATTTTTCATTTGCTTTAATACATTGTGTTGAACTGCAGGGAGTAAGTTACCTAACATTAGAATGTCACAGTCTTGATAAGAATCAGGAACTTTAGGATCAAATGTTTCTAACACATTCAGCTGCGTGTCTAAAGTGTCTCTGGTATTCATGTCAGTATGATATTTACCAGACCAAAAAAATGTTTTTTCACCCTTTTTAATTTGCAGACCTTCAGTGCTAATTCCACGTTGGTTAAATAAATCAATGGTTTCTTGCGGGAAATCTTCTCCAACAACAGAAATCAATCTTGGATTTGAATTAAAATAAGAAGCAGAAAGGGAAATATAGGTGCAAGCGCCTCCTATAATTTTATCTGTTTTTCCAAAAGGGGTTTCAATGGCATCAAAGGCGACTGTTCCAACACTAACTAAGTTCATTTTTAAAATTTTGCAGCAAATATAACATTAGCATTTAACTTAAATTGTTTGGCATAATAATTTAGATGAAACAAAATTTTTAAGGAGTATTGCATAAATTCAAACTTTGGTGTAATATTGCAAACCAAATTTGCTTCTTTAGCTCAGTTGGTTAGAGCATCTGACTGTTAATCAGAGGGTCCTTGGTTCGAGCCCAAGAAGAAGCGCTTAAAGCCTCCACTAATAGTGGGGGCTTTTTTTATTTAGTAAAGCAGATTTAAAACATTTCTTTGTATNGAATTACTGCCTTTCTATTTCTAATAAATTGAGTTTCTTGAAAAGTNTATTGAATTGTTCCTGTGCGCTTTTTATTATTCCAATCTGTTTTTTTATTTCNACTAGCGATTCATTTGCAATTGTATTTTCTCCTGTCCATACCTTTTTATGATTTTTTGTCTTTTCTAGAAAGNGNACTTTGTGCATCTGTAGGCTTTTATTAGCTTCTTTGACGGTGCTTGTTAATACAGACATTTCATTTAGAATGGTCGACTTTAAGTTGTAGATGCTGTCATTAATAAGTTTGTTATTATATGCATTCTCTATTTCTNTTCGATAGATATTTACATTTTTAAATATTTCACTTATAGATGTTTTAAGTGATTCCTGATTCCTCTTGATTTGATCTATAAATTCAGTTTTATTAATAGAACGAAATCCACTTTGTGTGATCTTGTTNCCAAGCTGATTNGAAATTTTTGTGTATTCTTTCAATAGCGTATTCATCTCTTCTCCTTTTTGGGACATTTGTTTTTTAATGGCTTTTAGCTCATCCCATTCGGGTTCACTCGATTGAATTTTACTTTTTCCAGAAGCAATTTTTTCAAATCTTTTATTTAACGAAAATACTTCGCTTTTTTTTGTCCCAATAGCCTTGTATGCATTATTAAATGCTATTTTTTCTACTGATATTGACTTGAACGGCTCCAAGTTTTGATTTATAATATTTGACAATAGCTCATTATATAGGGCAGATTTGCTTTTATAGTCGCTGTGAACCTTTCCTGATAGGGTGCTAATTTGATTAATACTTTTCTTAAAATTATCTCTGACTTCGTTCGTGTGATAATACATTACACATGAAGAGAAGCAAAGAATACATAAAGTAAAGGAGAGAATGTATGATTTTTTTAGCTTTAGGTAAGGCATAATNGACTGTATTTTTTGTAAACTAAAATATTAAAGTGCTATTCCGGCTGAATTTTAACTACTTCTATTTCAACTCTTCTATCGTCCTGCGGATTTTTATGAAGTGGAAATTTACCTTGAAAACCTACATATGAAAGCCTGGTTGAATCTACACCACTTTTTATTAAATAATCATAAATGGTTTTTGCTCTATCCTCTGACAAAGTTGGTGGGTAATTGGTATATATTGTGTGTTTATCAGAATAATTTCTTTCATCATAAATATGTCCTTGAATCTCAACATAATAAGACTTATTCTTTAATAAATCAGCTGCTAGCTGATCTAAAGTTTCTTTATACCTGGGTAAAAACTCTGGGGANTTNCCATAAAAACCAATATTTTTTAATGTCATTTTTTCACCCACTTTAAATTCCGCTACTGAANNAAGTTTGTTTTTTTTAATCTCTAAAAAATAGTTTATAACTNCTTTTCTATTCTTGATAAGCTGTTGATCTAAATCAGCTTGATCTAGTGTCTTAATTTCACCCTGTGCTGAAAATTCAACATCGTAATCAGAATCAGTATTTATAAGTTTTAAAATATATTTTGCTCTATTATTTGATAGTTTATAATTATAACTGGATTTACCAATATCATTAGCNTAACCCAAAATGGTGATTTTTTTTACATCAAAATTGTTCAATACAGAATCATGAAAAGTGCTAAACCTAACAATTTCATCTTTGGNAAGTATGNTTTTATTATTAAGAAAATAGNCCTCATAAGGAATCTGANTTTTTTGACTATANAAGTTGGATATTAAAAGAGAGAAAAAGAGAAATATGAATGAATTTAAACTCAATCTAATTAGTCTTTGTAATTATCTTTTTCTAGTCTTTTTTTGATGACTTCTAAATGTTCAGCTTTTTTAGCATCTCTCATTTTTTTAGCTGANTTGGTAAAGTACTTGTGTTGGGTTAAAAATTTAACTTGAATTTCATCCCAAAGACGATCACTTTTTATTTTGCCGTGATCTCTGAGTTCCCTTCTTAATGTTTCAGAAATTTCAAAGAAATCATCTCTTCCTAAATAATCTAAATCCGCATCACAAATAATTTGCTCTAACTTNTTTTTTGGATCGTGAGGAATTATTGTTGCATAAATGAGCTCTTTTACNTGATTAATTTGCTCATCAGTATATCCATATTTAGGTAAAATTTCCTCNGCTAACCTAGCGCCAATAGGTTCGTTTTTNTCATATTCCTCTACAAAACCAGCATCATGGTAAGTAGCNGCAGATTTTAATACAAAAATATCATCATCCATAACACCTTCCATAATAGCAATACGTTCTACAGCTCTTACCACATCATATGTATGATGTATACCGTGATAATGNAGATTATCTGGAAGNCCNTCTTTTAATACTTTNATAATGTGTCTCTCTGCTTTACGATAATTGATACTGCTATATAAATGAAGATCTACATATTCTCGGAATTTTTTGTTTGGGACTATTCCTTCAGATTTAACTGAAAGGTGCGGCTTTATACCATCAACAAAATACATGGATATTTCACCTGTATTTTTTGTAGGTATTTTTCCTCTATCTGTACATTGGAAATATGGGAATATTTGCTCATATGTTGATTCTGAAATATTTACTTTCCATGTCTCCCCACTTGTCTCTATTCTTTGAGCAACATTAACTGTACTTCCCCAAACATCNTANGCAATTCGTTTAGANCCAATGACTCCAGCAATTACATCACCTGTNTGTATCCCAATTCTCAACTCCCAAAANCCCTCACCTCTTTCAATCGATTCTTGTTTTAATCTTTCCATAAATCGTTGAATCTCTAATGCCGCCAATACACANTTAATNGGGTTTTCCTTATCTCTTAAAGGCACNCCACCAACAGCCATNTANGCATCACCCATGGTNTTAATTTTCTCNACTTGATNTTTTTCTATAATCTTATCGAACTCTCNAAATAAATTATCAAGACTTTTNACCAATCTATCAGGATCCATGGTTTCAGCAACTTTGCTAAAATCTTTTATATCTGTAAACATGACGGTTACTTTTCGATACTGTCTTGTTTTAGCAACTCCTTTATTTTTTAATTCATCAGCTGTTTCTTGTGGAAGAATATTTAAAAGGAGTTTATCTGCTTTTTCTTTCTCTTTTTCAATTTTTTTGTTTTGGATTTCAATTTGATTTTTTTGTTTGGTAATTGTTTTTGTCCTACGTTCCACCAAAAAAGCTAATCTTCTCTGTTGTCTTTTAATGGCTTTTACCCTAAGGATGTAAACAAACCATGTCAATAACAAAATAAATACCCCAAGAGCTACATAAAACTCCCAAGTGAACCAAAATGGGGGTGAAACTATAATTACAATTTGCTTAGGCTCAGACCAAACACCATCTACATTGGAAGACCACACTTTAAACACATACTCGCCTGCAGAAAGATTTGAATAGTTGATAGAATTTGTTTGCTTCATATTAAGTGGTGTATTATACATGCCACTTAAATGAATTTTATATTCATTGCTTTTTGCATCAGAATAATGCAAACTTGAAAATGTGAAAGCTAAATCGTTCTGAAAAAAAGTAAGTAAAATCGTATCTACATTATATGGGAAACGATTTATTAAAAAGTCTTCAAATATTCCATCGTTTAACCACTTTATATCTGTAATAAGCGTTTTTGGAGGAGTATTATTAAACTTTATATCCTGTGGGGTGAAATAATTAAAGCCATTTATACCGCCAAAATAAATTCGACCTGTGTTGCTTTGAAAATAGGAATTGTTGTTAAACTCATTACTTTGCAACCCATTTCCTTCATTGTAATTTTTAAATTTTTCAGTTTTTGGATTAAATTCTGATATGCCAAAATTTGTGCTTATCCATAAATGGTTGTTCTGGTCTTCAATTATTCCATAAATATTATTGTTAGAAAGACCCTCTGATTCTGTATAAATTTCAAAATTATTAGTCGTTAGGTTCAACTTATTTAATCCTCCTCCAAATGTTCCAACCCATATCGTATTTTCATCTCCTTCACACATTGATAATACTGTATTGTGGCTAATGGTGTTATCCGCTTGTTCATCTGCTATAAAATGTGTAATACTAAAACTTGACAATGTAAATGAATCATCTATTTGTTGAAGCTTACACAATCCCCCCCCATCAAACCCAAGCCATATATCCTGATCTAAAAATAAAATTCTACGACATGGATGATCTGGAAATAAACCATTAGAAAAAGAAGTTGGATTAAATAATATGTGTTGTTTTTTATTTAAGTCAAAAGCATATAGGCCATTTTTAGTAGCTACCCACAATTCATTACTATTTCTAAAGTTTATATCATATATTGGCTGATTAAGATCTGTTAAACTAGGAGAAAATTTCTTATAGTTATTTTGTTTTAATTTTGGGTTAAACTGATATATTCCAGAGTTTGTCCCCACCCAAAACTGATTATTCTCGTCAACACAAATATCCCATATATCATTGTTAGCAGCTAAAAATTTATTTTCTGAGAAGAATGGATAATTTAATGTTGTCTGATTGGCAATATTAATTTTTGAAAGCCCTTTTCTAGTTCCTACCCAAACTACACTATCACTTTCTTCATAAATTGTCCAAATATTTTTATCGGAAAGTCGTTGTTCACCACCTATATTATTGGTGATTAGTGAAAAGTTTTGCTTCAGTGGATCAAAATATGAAACGCCCTCCTCAGTAGTAATCCAAATATTACCAGAAAAATCTTGAATTATATCAAAAATCATGTCACTTGAAATAGAGCTCAAGTCAAACATGTTGTTTTTAAAGTTGCTGACACTTATATCGTCATTTTCGTGGGTTATGCCATAAAGCCCTTCGCCCCTTGTTCCAGCCCAAATATGACTGGCGTCTTCACAAAAAACTGCAGATATTATTTTGTCCGATAGATATCTTTTTGAAGTTACATCAACATAACCAGTTATACTTACTACGCCATGATTTGTCCCTACAAAAATGGTTGTGTCATTATATATATACACATCATTGATAGTGCTTTCATCCAATAAATTATTCCATAATGGGATACTAGTAAATACGTCTTTTTTATTGTCATATAAAAAAAACCCATCGCCTTTTGAGGCAACAACTAAGCGTTCATTGTAAAAAAAAGCGCCTATTAATGAAGATGTTGTAATTCCGTCACTAACCTTATATTGCCTTAAGCTATCATCTTGAAGTCTGTATTTATACAAGCCAGACTCTTCAGTAGTCATCCAGATAAATTGGTCCTGAGATTCAATAAGATCAATAATATTTAAATTGCCTTTTAATTGTTTTTTGTCAATTCTTTGGAACTGACGATCCAGAGGTTTTTTATAATTCAACCCACCATTCAATGTGGCTACCCAAAGCAATTGGTCTCTAGATTCTAAAAGTGCTGTAACATAAGAGTTAGAAAGTGTATTCTTATCTTTTATACGATGTTTATAATGTTCAACTTTTACCCCATCAAACTTATTTAATCCATCTTGTGTTCCTAACCATATAAAACCATAATGATCTTGTATAATTGAATTTACTGAACTTTGGGAAAGTCCCTCTTTTATAGTAAGTCGTTGAAATCTTAGGTTATCCCCTTGAGTAAAGAAAAAACCATAAAAACTAAGTAATATTGATATGAATAAAATACGATAATAACGCATCATTAATACTAGTCTACTTCAACGCCAAAAATCACAATGTCATCTACTTGACTATAACTCCCCTTCCAAGCCTCTATCTTTTGATCTAGTAATTGTTTTTGGTCTTCCATGGATTCATTAACAGTGGATAATAGCGTTTCTTTAAATTGCCTATACATAAATTTCTTCCCCTTTAAGCCGCCAAATTGATCAGCATATCCATCAGAAAAAATGTAAATCTTATCCCCTTTTTGAATATCTAGTTCAAAAGTATTGTAGTGCTTTTCGCCAGCTGTAAATGAACCAATGGCAAATTTATCGGTCTTTATAATTTCCAATTCATTATTACGAATCAAATACACAGGATTGTAAGCACCTGCAAACTTTAATTTCATTGTTTTTTTATTTAATGAACATAAAGTGATATCCATTCCGTCTCTTACTGCATTTTCATCTGTATGTTTATTTAAAGCTAGATTTGCATAATTATTTAAATCATCTAAAATCAAGCCAGGATCTGTCAATTTATGTTCATTCACCGCTCCATTCAAGCCATTAGCACCTACTAAACTCATAAATGCTCCAGGAACTCCATGACCAGTACAATCAACTGCAGCAAACATACATTCGTTTTTAGATTTATTAACCCAATAAAAATCTCCTGAAACAATATCTTTTGGTTTAAATAAAACAAAAGAGGAAGGGAAATATTTTTTAATGACAACTTCAGGAGGTAAAATCGAATTCTGAAGTCTTTTTGCATAACGAATACTATCTGTTACATCATTATATAACTCTTCTAATTTGGCACGTTGAGAATCTATTTCATCTTTCTGTTTCACCACCTCTTCCGTTCGTTCTTTCACCTTTTGCTCTAAAATCCTCTCTGTCTCAGCTAATTCATCTTTCATCTTTAGNAGAGCATGACCTAANACATCCTCATCACTCANAGGTTCNTAGGAATAACTAAAATTACTTTGACCAACTTCATGAGCAAATTCAGCGGTTTTTTTCAGTCCATCTACTAANGTTATCATTGCTTCAGACATTTCTCCAATTTCATCATTACCCACTTTAACATTCCTGTAATTAGGGAAGACTCCCTTACCTAAGGCAAGAAGAATTGCCTTTAATCGTTGCACTGGTTTTGTAATGCTTAAAGTTGTTAGGAATGCAATAAATATTGTGCCAATAACAAGGATAATTCCAATGAAAATAATTCCATTGATAAGTTGAGAGAATTGTTTATTAGTCTCCAATTGCTGTTGTTCTGCAATTTTACTTCTAAGCTGTCCTAAATCATTAAGTTTCACAAACAGCATTTCATAATTAAACTGTATCTCTTCAAATAAAACAGTAGCCGTAAATAAAATTTCTCCATCTTGATAGCTATCAATGCTATTGAGCGTATTTCTTACATTGTCGTTGTAAGAAATAATCAAAACATTTAAATCTTCTTTTATATTATTTAGCTCCGTTTTACCACTATTTTCAGTTGACCANTTAGTAGATAACTCAACAAGAGTTTCTACATCATTCAATAATGTAGAATCTAATGACAGAGCAACTTCTAATTTAAAAGGTTCATCTGAACGAGCAGCAGATTGATCATTTACCCACTTTTGCATAAGCGAGTGAGTATTTGATAAGTTATCTTTTAGTTTATTGATAGCAAAAAGTGAGGGCTGGTCAACGTTTAGAAACTTATCATTTGACTTAATGGCATCATTAACTACTGAAAATGTAAATACAAANACTACAAGTAATAATAATACAACAATACCAAATCCACCACCTATTTTTTTACCAACTGAAAATCTCAAGATTACTACTTATTAGAATTTGTGTTTTGTAATTCCCTATATAAATTATAATACTTTGTGTGCTGTCCCATATCATTAAGACTGTAATAAACTGCAGCTATACCGTGTACAATAGCTACATCAGTTGGTTCCATTTTATAAACCTTTTTTAAGTAAGGAAGGGATTTACTAAAATAATTGACTGCTTTTTCTTCCATGACTATGACTACCTCAAGATCAGCATCAATTGGCAATTCTTTCATGATAATTTCTACCCCTAGATTATGATAAAGTATTCCAAGATTTTTGTTAGCGCTGTAGTTATTGGGGTCAATAGCTAAAACATTTTCATAACTACTTATGGCTAACTTTATGAATTCTATAGCATTTTCATCATTATGATATAATTGCTTGTAAATCTGAGCAAGCATGTTATGAAATTGAATTTCATACTGGCTTAAATCTTCATTAGGATTAACTATTAATTTTAATGCTCTGAATTCCTGATAAAACTCTACAGCTTTCTCATAATTTATAGTATCTAAAAAACCAACATAATGGTTNTAAAACCCATTGGCTAAAACATTAATNACTTGATGATTATGTTCTAAATATTGNTNGTCTTTATCCAATTCTTTTGATTTTAATACAGCAGAAACTGCTTCTTTACGTGCCTTTGAAATTGGAGANTTATTATCAACCTTTTGAAAAATATTAAAATTAATAAAAGCAGAAATGTGCCAAAAATAGGCATTGTCTTTTTGATCAGGACATCTAAGTAATACAGTNTCAATGTAAGCTTTTGATTGGATATAATCNCCAGCTTTATACTTTTCTAAAAGAAGTCTTTTTTCAGGACAATAGTTCTGAGCAAGAATTGTAAAAGTGAAAGCACTAAAAACAATAGAAAACAATATGTTTAATCTANAATTCATGAAGGATTATAAGCTAATTTAGTTAATGTTTGATCAATTTTAAAACCATTTTGNTCNGCTTTTGCCTTNTTTATTTGATATTTCAAACTACCCTTGACATAAATAAAATTAAACATTGAGCCTGAAGAAACCAAATCATTTGCCTCTGACACCAATACTGTCTGCTTTGCAANAGAGTTATTTATNGTTGAAATTAAGGTCTTGTTTTCATCAATAACATATAGCAGGTGACAATTTTTAACTTCNGATGGCTTTTCAAAAAACTTAAACTTAATGGCTTGACTTCCAACCAATTTTCCTGAATAAGAAACACTTAATTGATCAAAAATTTCTTTGCTNCCATAAATACCAATGTAAAAATCACCCTTTGTATATTTTTCAGGCCAATAAACTCTTCTGGCAAATTGNTATATATAAATNCCTTTTAATTTTATTCTAGCCGCTTTTGCCTCACTTGATACTACATCTTGAGTAAAAGCTACAGAAGNATTTAGAACTGTAGTAACAATAGAAAGAAATAATATTTTNTAAAAAAGTCTCAATGTTATTTTAGCCTAAAACAAAAATAACAAACAAATCAAATACCGTGCCCTTTAACGATATTTCATTTTAAGTTTATAGTGTTTTTCCCTGCTCTTCATTGCTTTTTTCTTCACGTATTCTTTATTGTACTTATCCTTGATTGCACGTTTTCTTTGCCTATAACTAAAGCTGTCACCATCTACACCAGAAGGCTTTTGACGCATATTACCACTTGAGTTAAATGGGTCGTTATTTAAGCCTACTAACCCTTTAGGGTCATGGATATTTCTAAATGGATCTTTGAGTTTTGTTGGATTCTTTTTAAATCCAGCAAATAAACCTTTTTTATTGCGTTTCTTAATTTTTGTCTTACTTGACTTCTCTGAAAAAGGATCTCTATACTGAGCGGAAAAATCAATCGGTAAAAAAAATAGACCAACTAACAAAAGACGAAATAAAAAAACGCTGTTTCGCATAGAAATTAAGCTACATTATCTGCTGTGTCTATGTCGTTGAGATCACGATCAAATAAATATAAACCACCTTTATCCTCTCCAATCATATTTAACTTATCAAGAATAGTTCTGGCCAAAGCTTCTTCTTCCAATTGTTCAGCAACATACCACTGCATAAAATTATGTGTAGTAAAATCTTTTTGNTCAAGACAAAGACCTACAATATTATTGATACTTTCAGTGACATTAAGTTCGTGTTCCAGTAATGATTCAAAGACATTTGTCAAAGATTTGAAAGTAGTTGGAGGTTTAATTAAAGCAGGGATAACTGCTTNTCCACCACGTTCATTGATAAACTTAATCAACTTTAACATGTGAAGTCTTTCCTCATCACTATGCTTGTATAAAAAAGATGCCGTTCCGCTTAATCCTTGCGCTTCAGCCCATGATGCCATAGATAAATAGAATTGAGAGGATGAAGCTTCCAGCTCAATTTGTTTATTTAACGCTTTTTCAATAATTGATTTTAACATGTTTTTTTTTCAAATGTAATTGTTTTCAGTAAGTTTAGATACAATTAAACTGTTAATCATTTCTAAATCCCTAACTAAAAGTACAAATTGAAAGAAGATATACTTGAAATTAAGAACCTATCTATACGCAAAAGAAATAAAAAAGATTCTCTTGTTGACAGTGTCAATATTTCAGTTAAAAAAGGAGAAGTTGTTGCTTTAGTAGGAGAATCTGGTGCAGGNAAATCCATTACTTCATTAAGTATTTTAAAGCTCCTTTATCAAGGATTAGGCCTTGAAGTTAATGGCGAAATATNCCTGGCATTAAACAATGACTTAATCAACCTATCTCAATCAGATAAAGAACAAATAAATCAGATAAGAAAAGAGAAAATTGGGATGGTATTTCAAGAACCCCAAACAGCGCTCAACCCAGTATTAACATGTGGAAAACAAGTGAGTGAAGCAGTACTAAATACTGATCGTCTTTCCATTTTTAAAAAATTACTTTACNGCTTATCTAATAGATTAGAAAATATTCTTTTTAAACTTTTGAATAAAGAAATTATAATTTTTAAAAAAAGTTCATTTAATATAACTAAANAAAAAGTACTCTTTTGGTTTGAAAAATTAAATATTGAGCACCCTTTGCTAACTTATAATAAGTATCCTCATGAATTGTCTGGAGGACAGAAACAGCGAGTTATTATNGCTATGGCNTTAATAAAAGACCCAATTTTATTGATAGCTGATGAACCAACTACAGCCCTTGATAAATTCACTCAGGATATACTTATGCACGATCTTAAAAAATTACAAAAGGAAAATANTTTGTCCATATTGTTTGTATCACATGATTTAAATTTAGTAAAATCCATAGCTGATAGAATTTANATCATGAAAGATGGAAGAATCATTGAATCTGGAAGTATTGAAGAAATTTTTCAAAAGCCTAAACATCTATATACAAGGGATTTAATTGCAAGTTGCCCCCCAAAAGACAAAAAGTTAAGTGAGCTACCTACTAGAAAACATTTTATGGGGTTTGATGATGAAGGGTATTTTGGTGATGTCAATTTATCATTGGAAAAACTCATAAATAAAATGACCATAAGTCCTGCTGACTCTATAAAACGTAGCGAAAAATTAACNTTGAATCAGCCTATTATTAAAGTAAATAGCGTCTATAAAAAGTTTAAATCTAAAAAGGATGCTGTGAAGCATAAAGCTTTAGAAAGCATCTCTTTTCAAGTTCACAAAGGAGAAACTTTAGGTATTATTGGAGAGTCTGGCTCTGGAAAGAGTACTTTGGGTAAAGTTATCCTTGGAATTTTACCCTTAGATAAAGGAGAAGTAATTTTTAAAGAAAAAAATATTCACCAATTAAATAAAAATGAGTTTAGTTCTTTTAGAAAAGCCGTTCAAATTGTATTTCAAGATCCATATTCATCACTAAATCCGTCAAAAACAATTAGAGACATATTAATAGAACCCTTAATAGTTCATAAAATAAATTCAAAAGAAAGTCGGGAAGAACACATAGAAAAACTATTGAAACAAGTTGGCTTGGTACCCGATACGAAAATTAAATATCCTCACGAATTATCTGGAGGACAGAGGCAACGTGTATGTATAGCAAGNGCTTTGGCNGTNAATCCAGAAATTATTGTTTTTGATGAATCGGTTTCCGCCTTAGATGTTTCAGTAAAAGCAGATATATTAAACTTATTAAATGAGTTAAAAAAACAACTTAATTTAACTTATCTTTTNATTTCTCANGATTTATCAGTGATTCGATTTATAAGTGACCGAGTCATGGTTATGAAAAATAGTCAACTCATTGAATTAGGCTTTACAGAAGAGATTTTTAACTCCCCTAAAGAAGAGTATACCAAAAAACTTTTGATTTCAGATTCTTAATTTAAGAACATAATTGTTAAATTTAGGAAACAAAATCATACTCAATGGTCCTTAATCAAAGGCTTTTATTTTTGCTATTATCTTTTTTTTGCTTTCTTAAGTTTAGTCTATCACAAACCAATATCTCAGGAAAAATTATTGATGATGAAACTGGTGAAGAACTCATTGGCGCATCAGTTAAAATAGTTGATTCCAAATTTGGGGCAGTAACTGATTTTAATGGGGAATTTAAACTAAANACTACCATTGTTCCTCCATTTGAAATCGAAGTATCATANATTGGTTATAACTCAAAAAATATTGAAGTAAATAATCAAAAGTTTATTAAAGTTTCGCTAGAAAGTATAAATCTAGAATTAGATGCTGTTGAAGTTCTTGGAGGTATTAGTGAGAAATTGAAAGAATCACCCTTGAGTATAGANGCCATGAACATTAATGATATTAAAGAAACATCAGCAACTAATTTCTATGAGGGATTGAGTCATATGAAAGGNGTTGATTTAACTTCGGCAAGTCTAGGCTTTAGAGTAATCAATACAAGAGGTTTTAACAGTACTTCACCTGTNAGAACTTTACAAATTATTGATGGAGTTGACAATGCTTCACCAGGGTTAAATTTTGCCCTNGGAAATTTTTTAGGCGCTTCCGAATTAGACTTAATGAAAGTGGAGATCATATCTGGTGCTAGCTCTGCATTTTATGGTCCAAATGCCTTCAATGGAGTGATTAGTATGCAAACAAAAGANCCCTTTTTATTTCCTGGTTTTTCTGCAAGTGTGAAAATGGGAGAAAGATTTCTTAATGAATATGCCGTACGTTATGCTAAAGTCATTAAAAACAAAGATGGTAAAGATAGATTTGCATTCAAGTTTAATGTGTTTTACATGAACGCTAATGATTGGGTAGCTGACAATGCTGCTAGCGTTGCTGACCTTGAAACAAATGAAAATAATCCTGGTGGTTATGATGCCATAAACAGATANGGTGATGAAAACNTAAATCCTACATTAAATCAAATGATNTATGGNNTAGATGGTGAAATAGATACGGCATCTATTATGCAGTATCCAGGGCTCGAAAGGTGGCATAGAANGGGTTATTGGGAAAAGGATTTAGTGGATTACGATACAGAAAACTTAAAAACTAGTCTAGGATTATATTCCTCATTTGACAATGATATGATGCTTTCTGCGACAAGTAGCTTTTCTACTGGAACTACAGTATATCAAGGNGAAAATAGATTTAGCCTAAAGGACATATTATTTTTTCANAACAAATTNGAGTTAAAACGNGATAATGATTTTTTTATTCGTTTATATGCCACTCACGAAGATGCAGGTAATAGTTATGATGCTGTATTGACAGCATTCCAATTACAAAATGCTACCGCTCCAAATGAAAATCTTGAAGGGGAATCTTTTCATGAATTGTATAAAACTTACTGGAAAGAGAATATAGCCCAGCGAGTAATTGACCTAGACCCATCAGTTAATTGGTCTCCTTATTTTGATCCTGTTACCCAAACAGCATATCCTCCAAATTTTCNAGGAATTTTTAATGTGATTGATAATATTCCAATGGANTCTCTTATCNTTTGGCATCAAGAAACTACAGATTATGCAAACAGCAACCACCCAAATATGGGTGTTGTCCCCTTTTTTGAGGTAGGAACAGAAAGATTCGATTCTTTATTAAATAAAATAACATCTACAGCTTCAGTATTAGATGGAGGGTCAAAAATTGTAGATAAATCAGCTTTATACCACGGTCATGGAGAAAAAATATTTGATTCGGAATTTGCCAAATTTACCGTTGGCTCTAATTTTAGGATTTATACTCCAAAATCAGAAGGATCTTTATTTAGTGACACCAACGGAGTAAAAATAACAAATTGGGAAGTTGGTGGATATCTTGGAGTAGAGAAAAGTTTTTTGAGAGATCAACTCATATTTAAAGGCTCTTTAAGGCTGGATAGAAATCAAAACTTTCATTTAATCCCCACGCAAGCCCTATCCGGTATATATAACATAAATGAAAATCATACCATTAGATCTACATTCACTTCTGCCATAAGAAATCCAACTTTATTAAACCAATACATGTATTACAATGTAGGTAGAGCTAAGCTAGTGGGAAATAAGGATGGTTATCAAAACCTCTACACCTTAGAATCAATTTGGTCTTATGCAACATCTGGAAGAAACATTGATTCTTTAGAAAGTTTCGATGTTGCCCCAATAAGACCTGAAGAAGTTAAATGTATAGAATTTGGGTATAGAGGAGTATTTGAAAACAAACTTTATGTGGATGCCAATTATTATTATAACTGGTACCAAAATTTTATTGGATTTGTTACAGGAGCAGAATTTTTCTATGACCTACAAAGTTGGAAAATATTAGATGTATATAGAATAGCTACCAATTCTACAAAAACAATTACCACACAAGGATTTTCATTGGGGTTAAACTATTATATAGACAATAAATTTACCTTTAATGGTAATTTCTCCTGGAATAAATTAAACAAGCAAATTGACGATCCTATTATTCCAGCATACAATACTCCAGAGTTTAAATTTAATGTAGGTATTTCAGGAAAAGAGATCGATATTAAATTAGGGGAAAAATCAATTGTAAAAAATATTGGATTTAACTTCAACTACAAATGGGTGGAAGGATTTTTATTTGAAGGTTCTCCTCAATTTACAGGTGTTGTGCCCACCTATGGTCTTTTAGATTTTCAAATGACAAAAAACCTTAAAAAACAAAATTTAGCTATTAAATTAGGTGCTTCAAATATTCTCAACAATAGAGTTCTTCAAGTTTATGGAGGGCCATTTATAGGAAGAATGGCTTACATTTCTTTACTTTTTGACTTTAAAGATTAAAAACTTTGTTTTTGATTACAGATTATAGTTTTATTAAATTTATGTAAATTAGACGTATTAAATTCACGAAAATCAATCTTATGAAAAAAATTACTTTTAGTATTTTATTTATCTTTTCTGTTTTGTGTTCTTCCGTAGTTACCTCACAGACAAGATATTTAGATCCACTTTTTACTGTCGATACGACAAATAATATTACATATGGTGTTAATTTTTCAGTAATGATAAATGACACTTTACCTATTCCTACTGGAATGACCATTCCTGTTGGAGTAGATTCAACAGGTTCTCCTATTTATTTTACAATGCCTCCGTTAGAATTTGATTTATTTGAACCTGCTGGAGATACTGTATCTGAGAGACCATTAATCATTTACTTACATACTGGAACATTTGCTCCTATTATCAGAAATGGAAATGCAACTGGTCATAGAAATTTTGATTATGCTACACAGGCAATGTGTAATCAATTTGCTGCTAGAGGTTATGTAGTAGCTAATACTGATTATCGTTTGGGATGGAATCCATTTCTACCTACTGAGCCAGAAAGAGCTGCAAGCTTAATGAGAGCTGCATACAGAGGAATTCAAGATGTGAAAGCAGCTATTAGATATTTCAGAATGGATTATGAAAATGGAAATACTTATGGAATTGACACATCAAGAATTATTATTTGTGGTCAAGGAACTGGTGGTTGGATTGCAACTTGTTTAAATTCAGTAGATAAATTATCTGAATTACAATTACCTAAATTTTTAGATGCCGTAACTGCTATGCCTTTAATAGATACTGCTATATATGGTGATTGGTTTGGTTATGGAGGAAACCCTCAACTAAACATGGAAAATCACAAAGGATATTCTAGTGACCACGATATGATTCTCAATATGGGTGGAGCAATTGGAGATATTAGCTGGCTAGAAGCTGGTGATAAGCCAATTGCAGCTGTGCACGGAAATCTTGACGCTGTGGCTAGGTTTACAACTGGTGACTTATCTGTATCTGGGGTTAATATTGTTAGCGGTATTAGCGGATCGCATGACGTTGTAGCAAAAGCAAATATGTTAGGAAATAATGATGCCATTCCAAACCTATATGATCCTTACACTCTTGCTGCAAAATCTGCTTCTAACAGCTTAATAGGAACAGTTGATTTTAGCGGTGACACCATTACTCAATCAGTTGATAATCTATTTCCATTTAATACAGGAAATCCTGGCGAAGGTGCACCATGGGATTATTTTGATTCCACAATAACAGTAATGTTAGCTGTTGGTCAAGGACTTCCTGCTAGTGTTGGTACGGATGCTTATCTAAGCAGTTTAGCTACTAACCCTGATGTTAGCCTTGCTAAAGCAAATGCATACATTGATTCAACAATAAACTTCTTCTGTCCAAGAGTTGTTAATTCGTTGATGCTCCCTGGGAACTCAGTTGGAGTAAATACAAAAGATGTATTGTATAACGTATATCCAAACCCAACTTCTGACTTTGTTTCAATCAATTCTTCTGCAAACATTGAAGAAATTTCATTGTACAATAGTATTGGAACCTTGGTGAAAAGATATAATCCCAATGTATTTACCTATACTATTGATTTAAGAGAATTACCTAAGGGTGTATACTTTGCAGAAGTAAAGGATACTTACAATACACATACAGAGAAAATAGTGCTTAAATAATTTAAATCTATATAAGCTAGTTAAAGCCCCTTCATGGGGCTTTTTTATTTCAATAAAATCAATTATAAATTCTTAACAGCTTGAATATCGTTAATTGGTTTATATTTGGTGGCTAATAAAAACAGGTAATGGAACTACTTATTCAAATTTCACAATTCATATTAAGCCTCTCAATTCTTATAATCTTACACGAGTTAGGTCATATGCTTCCTGCAAAATACTTTAAAACTAAAGTNGANAAGTTTTANCTNTTNTTTGATGCAGGGTTTTCACTATTCAAATTTAAGAAAGGGGAAACTGAATATGGCATAGGNTGGATTCCATTGGGTGGATATGTTAAGATAGCTGGGATGATNGATGAAAGCATGGATAAAGAACAAATGAAAGAACCTGCAAAACCTTGGGAGTTTAGATCAAAGCCTGCTTGGCAAAGATTAATTATTATGATTGGTGGGGTAACGGTAAATTTATTACTTGGCTTTCTAATCTACATCATGATTCTTTTTGTTTGGGGCAAAGACTATGTTCCTAACAATGCCGTGAAATATGGAGCCCACTTAAGTCATGAAAAATTTGAAAACTATGGATTTCAGGACGGTGATCTAATTGTAGAAGTTGGTGGCAAAGAAATAAAAGAGTTTGGTGATGCCTCTAGTAAAATACTTATTGATGGAGAAAGGGAATTAAAAATAAAGCGAAACGGTCAAATTATACCCGTAGTATTAAATGATTCCATTGTTACTGATTTATTAAGATTAAAAGCTCCAGGGATTTTTAGTTACATCCGATTCCCTAATGTTGTTGACTCAGTAATGCAAGGTAGTTTTGCTGAGATAGCTAATCTTCAAAAAGGAGACAGTATTGTTGGTGTAAATCAAATTTCAACTCCTTATTTTTATGACTTTAAAAAAGAAATTAGCCACTACCAATCTGAAGAAATTGACCTCCAAATTTATCGAAACAATTCTCCTGTAACTATTAAGGTAGATGTTGCTGAAGACAACACCATTGGATATGTGCCAAAAAACCAATTGGAATATTTTGATTATGAGCACAAAGACTATGGTTTAATAGAGTCCGTACCTATTGGTGTTTCAGAGGGAGTATCAACACTAGGTAATTATGTTAAATCATTAGGTCTATTGTTCAATAAAGAAGGAGCTAAGCAAATAGGTGGCTTTGGCACAATAGGTGGTTTGTTTTCACCCTATTGGGATTGGAAACGTTTTTGGGGGATGACAGCCCTTCTTTCAATCATTTTAGCATTTATGAACATACTACCTATACCTGCTCTTGATGGTGGACATGTCATGTTTCTCATATATGAAATGATTTCAGGGAAACCACCAAGTGATAAATTCCTCACTAGAGCACAAGTAGTTGGAATGAGTCTTTTATTGGCCCTATTGGTTTATGCTAATGGTATGGACATATATCGATGGATTACTGGATAAGTTACTTTTAAACAATTTCTTGAGCATAATCTACCTTGTAATTGAATTTAATGTTGATATTAAGGACCTACCTTTATATTATGAAATTTAAGATTAAAGCTTATTTACTCCTACCATTTTTTTTGTTAGGGTTCGTTATACCTGCCTTCCTGCAGGAAAGTACAACAGATCCGTTTGAGCTGTATACACAGGATAAAAACAACAAAATATTAATTATTCCTTTTGAAGAAAAAATGTATGCTTCAAGCATAGATCACGCTATAGCGAAGTCAAATAATATGCCATACAGAGATGTTAAAGAATCGCTAAGAAAAAGCACGGCTGAACAATTATTATTGTCACTCACCCAAAAAACTCCAGCTGTTTCATTAGCTCATCATCAAGATAGTGCAAATAAAATGCTAAACTATATTTACAATAGCATTGGTTTTAAATATGATTTAATCAAAACAAAAGATACTGCAAACGAAGAGCTTTCAAAAAAAGAGTTAATAAAAGACAAGCTACATAAATTTGTTAATCAAATACATGTTGAAGAGCATCATGAAAAAAAGGAGTATGATCGTGGAAATATTACAAGAGGTGAGATTCAAACTTCAAGTCACTATGCAGAAAGATTTATGAATGTTGTAATTAACAACCCCAATCTTTTAGATGATTTACATTTAAATTATCAAACAAATTATTTTGTCTTTATCAATGAATTTCACATTGGACAATCTTATGTGAAAAAAGAAGATAACTATAATTCATACCGACAATTAAATGTGCACTATACCATTTTGAATAAAAAAGGAAAAGAAGTAGATGCAGGAATTGCTGCTACTGAAATGCCTAGTGATGTTTATAATTTAAATAAAATTGAAAAAATTTATTTAGCTCAAATTGCTGAAGGTGTTTGCTCTTTTGTGCCAGATCCAGTGTTAGAGAAAAACACAATCAAAAAAGAAGCTGAAGACAGTAAAAAAGCCAAAAATCAGAGAAAAGTTATTCATGGTTTAGTTTCAGATTAGATTAATCGTAAACCATTATTTTTTTGGTGATTGTCTCACTATCGTTGTAGACTTTTAAGAAATATATCCCCTTACTTAAACCATCTACAGTGAATTCAACCCTTTCTGCAAGTGCACTGAATGGTGTGTCTAATATTCGTTGACCATGAGTATTATACAATGAGAGGTTTCCATTCATATTTTTAGGGACTCTTAAAGTAAACTGTCCATCATTGGGGTTTGGGAACAAAACAAGCTCTTGTAATGATGAAACACCAAGGCAGCTATCTACTAAAATTTGAACTGAAGCCCTTTCACCCTGACATGGAAGTTCGGATACTTGCCAATTATAAAAGAAATAATATTGGTTTTGATCCATAGAATTACCAGTAATAGAAATAAGATTCGGAATGGTATAAGGATAGTTTATATTTGAAGTGGAACGAAAAAAACTAACAACAGAGCCAAACCCCATTCCAATTTTATAATTTCCTGGAAATAGCAGCGTATTAAAAGAAAGCGTATGAACGCCATTTGATGAAAACTGAAATACTTTTTTAAATACAACTTGGTCATTTTCATCTAAAATTTGGATTGTTCGATTAAAACCACCAAAACATTTTACATCTAAGGTTGATAAGTAAAGCGGCTTGTGTACTGTAAAATCAGTAAAAACATTAGAAGTGAAATTAGTCCCTTGCCCAAAAAAATAAGGACCTACCTGTTGGGAAACAGTAGTGGTTGATGTTGAAACAAAAAATGTNGTATCACTTATTACCTGTGACGAGTTGAATTCATTAGACACTAAAAAGGGAATTATATCACCTTCATTTTCGAACCAGTTTAATTGGGTGTTATTTTCTGAAGTTAACGTAACCTGTTCTCCTTGGCATATCCNTAAATCTGTAATAACTGGGGCTGGAGANAGATCAATTTCAACCATTTGATTNTTNANAACTGAATCNTCATTTGCAAGATTAAATACTTTTAAAGCTACATCATAAGTACCGTTTTTTGAATAGGCATATGTAGGGTTTGATGTAGTATCATCAATTATACCATCTTCATTAAAGTCCCATTCCCACTTGTTTGTAAAACCTTGGGTCTCATCACTAAATTGAATAAACCCTGTACAACTAAGGTTTTCACTTGAAGAAAAATCAGCTGATAATGGAGAGCTCATATAATCCATTAAACATTGCATTGAAGCTCTTGCGTTTATTCTACCTGATCCTAATAACCCACTATAAGACGGGTTAAAAGAGGTAATTTCATCACACTCATCTTGCAAACAATCAATAATAACATCATTTTCTACATTAGGAGCATAGGATTTCATTAAACCCAATAGTCCAGAAACCATAGGGGCAGCCATAGATGTCCCTGTTTTTGAAGCATAAGTAGAAAAGGGAACAGTGCTAAAAATCCCACTTCCTGGAGCACTTACGTCCACCTGAGTTCCATAATTTGATGAATTTACTTTTACATCAGAAGAATTGGTATTAGCTACACAAATTACATTATCATAACAAGCTGGATATCTGGGAGAAGATGCTAAATTATTGTAATAATTTCCTGCTGCTGCAACAACTATTATTCCTTTATCAGTTAACCAATTAACCACCTCTTGATTTGTATTTGAATAAGTTCCACTTGACCAAGAACAATTGATTATATCTGCATTATTTATACCAGCATAGTATAAGCCATCCCAGGTGTTGCTTAAACTACCTGAGGCGTTAGCAGCTTTTAAGGCCATGATAGAAATTCCATTTCCTATAGAGGAAACACCTATGTTATTATTAGTCTCTGCTCCAGCAATACCAGCTACGTGAGTGCCATGGTCCCAATTACTTGAAGCATTCAATGCGCTTGGATCATTATCATTTTGGCCTGTATCCCAACCATTTATATCATCTATGTAACCATTTAAATCATCATCAATACCGTTGTTGGGAATCTCATCTTCATTAATCCATATTATATTTTGCAAATCTGGATGTGAAATATGAACCGCATCATCTACAACAGCTACAACAATTTTACTATCTCCCACAGAAATGTCCCATGCTGAGGGAGAATTTATTCGCGTGTGCCACCAAGAGTTACTGTAATAAGGGTCATTGGGAATAAATTCAATTTCATCATTTAATATTTTTTCTGCGTAATTTAAATTACCATTCCTATTTAAATCATCGATTTGAGNTGAAATATCCATTTTTTTATTTAACTGAACTAGGAAGGTNTTTAATAAAGGNATAGACTCAATAGCAAGAGGGAAAGGACGAGAAATGNCAGCTATGTCTAATGAATTAAGTTCAGGAAGNAAATCAAAAAATGAAANAGGTATGTCTTTACTATTACTATTTATTTTTTCCCATTGTTCACTGGAGAGAATAGTATTTGATTTTAATTGAATATAAAATCGATTCGTAATTTGAGCGTTACCAAAAACAAAAAAAAATGAAAGAAATAATGAAATTGAAATTTTAAACACGCATGAAAATAACAAAATCCATGCTAAACTGATAATCTATTTAAGCTAAACTTAAATACCAGGAGAATATCCCTTATATAAAAATTGATTATTCGTCTGTATTCTAAAGACAACTTCAATTGCTCCCATGGTATTGGTGGCTGGTAATAACTTAGACAAAGTCATATCATAACTTATTCCAATGGCATAATCTTTTATCTCAAATAAGACACCTGGACAAAGTGCATCTCCATAACGCCAAACGCCACCCAAAGCTATAGCTGATTCTTTATTATAACCAGTAATTTTTGAAGCTTCCTTAATTCTAATTCTGTAATATGCCCCTAGAATTATTTCTAAATTCGGCCCTTGAAGTTGAGTTAAAAATGAACCCATAATTCCTGTTCTAGTGTGAGGTATTCCTAAAAATCCTTTCCCATAGAGACAATAACGTTGTTGTACAGTATCATTTAAAATAGAATTATAACTATTTGGTGAAAGAATATTATAAGTAGATAACCCAACTTGAATATGGGTTTGATCATATAATGACATATAACCCTCTTCTTTTCCATAGGTAAATGCAATACCCGTTGCTATATTATAATAGCCAAAAGCGTTTTTTGCAAAATTTTCACCAGAACTGATATTTGGATCATGGTACTCTCCATTAAATTGACTTCCCCACATGATATTACTAGGATCTATAGTCAACTGATTATAAGTATTTAAAAAACCCAAAGAAAGTGATGAAGTGTTGCTTAATTTA
>PBXW01000053.1 GCA_002727735.1 Crocinitomicaceae bacterium | reverse complement strand
TCCAACAGCTATGGAGGTTTTAAGATAAATAGTTCAGCTGGGAGATCAGACGATTGGCTTTTGTCTTCAAATATTTTAGTTGATCTACCAAAATTACCATTAAGTTTTTTTATTGATCTAGGGTATTATGATGAACCCACATTAAATGCCTCTACAAACACATGGAAGAATGAACATATTTTATCCTATAATATTGGATTAAAATATGCTTTTATCAAAATAAACAATCAACCTCTTTTGGAAATGTTTATTCCCTTAACATTTTCAGAAAATATTGCTAATTCAAGAGATTTCATAAATCAAACTCCTGTAAATGAACTTTCATTTCTTCAACGAATAAATTTTATTTTTAACCTAAACTCCATAAACCCATTATTAATAAAAAAAGAGCTTAACCCTTGAGAGAAAACAAAAAGATATATTTCGCATCTGACTTTCATCTAGGCATTCCAAATAATTTGCAATCTAATGAAAGAGAGAAGATAATAGTAGCATGGTTGGATAAAGTTAAAATAGATGCTAAAGAGATTTACTTGGTTGGAGATTTATTTGATTTTTGGTTTGAGTATAAATACACTGTTCCAAAGGGTTGCATTCGATTTTTAGGTAAAATTGCTGAATTAATAGAACATGGTATTCAATTTCATTTATTCACTGGAAACCATGATATGTGGATGTTTGACTACCTTGAAAAAGAGTTTGGGATAACTATAAATAGAGAACCAATAACTAAAGAAATTAATGATAAAATATTTTTAATAGGTCACGGTGATGGACTGGGCCCAGGAGACAAAAAATATAAAATCATAAAAAGGTTTTTTGCAAATAAATTATGCCAGTGGCTTTTTGCAAGATTACATCCAAATTTTGGATTTAGTATTGCTCATTATTGGTCAAAAAAAAGTAGGGAAAAAGAAATGTTAGGTAATCATGATTTTTTGGGAGAAAATAAAGAATGGCTTATCATTTATGCAAACGAAATCTTAAAGAAAAGACATGTAGATTACTTTATTTTTGGGCACAGGCACCTTCCAATAGAACATAAATTAAATGAAAAATCTACATACATCAATTTAGGAGACTGGATCAAAAATTACACATATGGCGTATTTGATGGGGAAAAGTTAACCTTGGAAAATTTTGACTACAAGAGGGTTAAATAGCATTGATATGTTGAGCCATATCTAGCAATTTGTTTGAATACCCAGCTTCATTGTCATACCAAATAACCAATTTAAAAAAAGTATCATTCAATTCAATGCCCGCAGTTGCATCAACAATTGAGGTTCTTGGATCACCAACAAAATCTTGAGAGACAACTTTATCGGTAGTAAAACCAAGTACACCATTTAATTCGTTTTTTGATGCTAATTCCAATACAGCCATAACTTCATCGTAAGAGGTTGACTTGGAAAGTTTAACTGTTAAATCAACAACTGAAACATTTGCAGTTGGGATTCTAAATGCCATACCTGTGATTTTACCTTCTAAACTGGGGATGACTTTTGTTACTGCTACAGCAGCACCGGTTGAGGTTGGAATAATATTGTTAATAGCACTTCTACCTAATCTATAATTTTTTCTTGATGGACCATCAACAGTAAACTGTGTAGCAGTGGCAGCATGTACAGTTGTCATTAAAGCTTCTTTAACTTCAAAATTATCATGTAATACTTTTACCACAGGTGCCAAACAATTTGTTGTACAAGAGGCATTAGAAACTACATTATCAGCTGGAGTAATCATGTTGTGATTTACTCCCATTACAAACATAGGTGCATCTTTAGATGGAGCTGATATTATAACATTTTTAGCTCCACCATCTAAGTGTTTTGTGGCATCAGCTTTTAATGTAAATAAACCTGTTGATTCAATAACTGTAGTGACTCCAAAGTTTTTCCAATTAATATCTGAAGGATTTTTTTCTGAAAGAATAACAATTTTTTGACCATTAACTATTATTCCATCATCATCTGCAATTATAGTGGCATCACAATTTCCATGAACAGAGTCATATTTTAGTAGATAAATTAGATGATCAATATCAAGTAAATCATTGATAGCAACAACATCAATATCATTACGATGTAGTGATGCCCTAAAGACCATTCTACCTATTCGGCCAAAACCATTTATACCAACATTAATTTTTCCCATGTGATTTATATTAGTGTTAATTTTACACTAAGATAGTAAACCATTGAATATATTAAAGTAAATATGGAGTTTATTTACTAATACTTAATAAACTTAGCTACTTTACTAGTATTATCTGAACTTAGTACAACTATATATGTTCCAAGTGGATAAAGACTAATATCAAGTGGAATATTATATATACCTCCATTTGAAACATTATTAGAAAGTATAGATTTAACTTTCTTGCCATTTAAATCATAAACATCCAATGATATTTCCTTATTAGAAGGAATACTAAAGTTAATAGTAGTTAAATCTGATGATGGATTTGGAAATACATTTAATGAAACAGGATTAGATGTCAGTGGTTCATCTGAATCTATATCTTGGTTTGATAATAAATTATCTGCTCTCCAAACTCCTCTCCCATGCGTACAAGCATAAATTGCACCTGGATTTTCAACACGTCTATATCTGTGTAGTGTGTCACCTTCTTCCCAATCTCTCCATTGCTGACAAACATCAAAAACTGGAATAGGTCCAATTTCATCATTGCATGGAGACCACGTAGTAGATGAACCAGAAACATTATCTGTAGTGAATATTCCATATTCAGTACCAATGACAATAACATCGCTTGATGCATCTCTTTCAACAACACAACCAAATACTGGCATATCAGGTAAATTGCCATCTATAGCAGTAAATGTAGGACTGGCTGATGTTGCATTTGTAGAATAATGCACATGATTACCACTTGTTCCACCTACTGTTACACATACATTATCAGGATTTGATGGATCAACAGAAATATCCGTAATGACATTAGGAAATGATGCGACAGGTTTTACCGAAACATTATACTCTACAGGTGTACCGTCTAACCAAGTGTATAGATGATTATCATTTTCAAAATCAATTTGCGATACTAATGAGCCCATTATAGAATCACCTGTTGAAATTAAAATTAATGTATCTGTAGTTTGAGGTTTCATATCAATATCTGCACCAGCAGCTGTATAGACGTTTGCTAAACCTGAAATCCTTGTTAACTGTCCATTTGTATTACCGCACCATGCGTAATTCATGTCATGGCTAATTTCAAAGCTTTTAACATTTGAAGTAGCATTAAGAAGTTTCCACCATTCAGTTTGTTTAGAAAATCTAAACACATCTCTTGTTATAAAAACTGAATTATCCCATTGAGTCATAAAATAGGTTTGTATAAAATCAGGAAGAGTAATTGTATCCTTGTAAGTAACGTATGTTATAGTATCACCACCAAGAATAAATGTTGTGTCATAAACATTTACATCTTGTGTTAAAACGTGTTCAATAGGCATACCAAAATTATCACTGTAATAAGTAATCGTGTCACCAGCAGATAAACTTTCTGTACTTGGAGGATAAAATATAACTGAATCCTCTGATTGGTAGTCATCAGGTGTTTCCATTAGAGCTATNGCATTGTAAAATGGNGCACATCCAGGTTCACCAGTTCCAGCNGCACANTCAATNCTAATTTGNCCCATNGANTGCCCNTTNTTATCNGANCTATAAATTGCNCCATTGTANACTGTAGCAATTAAACCTTCAGGGTTTANGTATGAAATCTCNCATTCAAAACCATCANCNCCTCTAACTTCGTTGAATTCCTTAAGCCAAGGCAAAGAATTATCTTTATATAATGTACCATTGTCNTGAGCACCAGCTATAACTGCACCAAGTCCACCGAATCCCATGGAATAGAATTGAGTAACATTATATCCTTTATTTACAGGATAATTACCAAAATTTGTTCTAACCTGTACTCCACCATCATTTCCTACAATCATTTCCCCAACACTATTATAAACAAGTCTGTGATTATCCGCATGAATATATGCTGGACTTGATGGAGGTGCACTCCAATATGACACCCTATACCATTGTCCATTATCACATGTGGTTACGCCAGGTGTGTGTAACCAATCCCATAAATCTATACCACCTAAGGTACAAGCTTCTCCATCAGGTGAAGATAGTATTACTAGATCATACCAACCTTGACCGCTTCTTGAAGTAAGTGGNGCAAATGCTGGAGTAGATTGAGGTGCAATTTGACACCAATTATCACCATTGTCTATTGACCTGTAAACACCACCTAACTGGCTAACAGAATTAGCAAACAAAGCGTACATGACATAATTTCCATCNCTATTAGTAAGTTCAGAAATTGAATATTCTCCCCTAATGAACCCAAAACCTTGAAGTGATTGATTAGAATGCATATCNGTCCACGTTGAACCTGCATCGTGGCTTACCCATGTTCTAATTCCTCCTTGAGAAACTCCCGCAACCATGTGTTGACCATCTGATGATATTTTAACATCTCCTATTGTAGCATTTTGCGATAACCCAGAAACACTNTGNGNCGCTTGGTAATCTGAAGAAACGTTAAGACCNATACTNACACCAACAAANTAAATTTTATTGTCAACAGTAGGATCTGAAATAACCTTAAGCACATCCTTGTTGTTGGTTCCTGAAAGTTGTTGGAAATTAAAACTNTTAGTAGACATACTAAACCAAACACCATCACCTGTTATATTAGCAGAATATTCACCACTAAANGTTCCTTCATAAGCTGAACCACCAGTAGCTACATATAATGCTCCACCTGGAGTTATAGTGATAGAAGAAATTCCTAAGGATCCAGTACCTGTAGCACTATTTTCCATTGCATCATCAAATTCTTGAACACGTTGCCAAGTATTTCCTTTATTTCTTGTAACAAATAATCCACCTGAAACAGAACCTGCAAACATTACACTATCATTGTCAGGGTGAATTGCAATACCTCTAGTTCTCCCTCCAATATTATCTGGACCTTCTTCAATAAANGATAGGTTAGATGACTTTGCCAACATCATTTGCTTAACCTGAGTTCTAGCATCAGCTAGTTTTTGGTGTTCAATTTTTCCAGAGACTGCATCTTTGTAAAGCATGTTCTTGAACTCTAANGCTTCATTAGCAGTAAATTGCTTGTTGCTATTGATTAATGGTTTATAGGTGTATTTTCTTTTAGCATCTTCTTTATCATAGGAGAAATCTGAAACTCCAAAAAATGAAAATAAAAGTGTAGCTATNATTACTGGGAGAAATAAGTAAATTTTTTTCATNGATATAGTNTTAACTCNAATATTTACCCGAAAATACAAATTATTGATTTAACGAAATAATTGTTTAGNAGAAAATATTAAATATATGTTAAAACAAATGTTTTTCTGCGTGATAGCTAGATCTAACTAATGGACCACTTTCCACAAATTTGTACCCCATCTCAAGTCCTATTTTTTTGTATTCTTCGAATTTTTCAGGGGTAATAAAATCTTTGACTGGAGCGTGTTTTGGAGTAGGCTGAAGGTATTGACCTAATGTTAAGACATCCACCTCGACTGTTCTCAAGTCTTGCATGGTTTCTAAAACTTCTTCATCTGTCTCCCCTAATCCTAACATAAGACCAGATTTAGTCTTCATGCCTCCTTTTTTAAGTCTCAATAAAAGTTCTAAGCTTCTATTGTACTTTGCTTGAATTCGAATTTTTTTCGTCAATCTTCTAACTGTTTCAATATTGTGAGAAACAATTTCAGGTGCAACATCTATAATTTTTTGAAGGTTTTCCCATTTTCCAGCAAAATCAGGAATAAGCGTTTCCAAAGTTGTTTCTGGTGACTTTCTTCTAATTGCTTTAACTGTTTTTACCCAAATATCAGCACCTCCGTCTTGCAAATCATCTCTATCAACAGAAGTTAATACGGCATGTTTAACGTTCATCAACTTAACTGAATTTGCAACTCTTGCNGGTTCAAAAACATCAACCTCTTCAGGTTTACCTGTAGAAACAGCACAAAAATCACAAGATCTTGTACATATATTTCCTAANATCATAAAAGTAGCAGTTCCAGCACCCCAACATTCCCCCATATTGGGACAATTTCCACTTTCACAAATAGTATGCAGNTTATGTTCTGATACTAAATTCCTTACTTTTTTGTAAGACTCACCAGTGGGCAATTTCACTTTTAACCAACTGGGTTTTTTAGGTTTTTCGGCTACATTAGTTGTTGACATANAAATCAATAAAATTTATTTCCNAAGGAAAAGTTCAAATATAAGGTTGCAAAATAATATGAAGGGCTATTGTTAGCCATTATTTCAATTTCATTTAAATATGCGTCAACAGCAATACCAACTTCAATGCTTTGAATAATTTCAGGAACAACTGANTAATCAGACTCTAATCCAGCTCTAAAGTATATGCCAGGATTAAAACTATATTCAAACAACCCCCTAAATCGAGGTCCTCTGCCATAAATATCATAATAACCGTGTTGAGAAGCATCATATCTTTCTGGAACAACNGCAATTGGTACTCCATTGAAATCTCGTTTATAAATCTGCAAATAGACTGGTCTTGCACANCCAAGAGATAAACCTGAACTAAAATTGGCTGTAAACTGAACACCATTGTTTCTGAATTTTTCAAAAACCAACTTCCTTCTGCCAATTCCTAACCTTAAAACATTAACGTAATTTAACTTGCCATAAACATATTTCTTTGCGCTTTCATCCCCAAATCCAAGCATTTTATATTCTTTATTATGCTTCATGTTAATTAATTCCAAATGAAGTAAACTTTTCTTTTTGTAGGTTTTGAATTTGGCAATATCAAGGTTTAGTCCAAAACCGTTTGAATGGAAAACTGCCCCCATCCAAACCTCTTTTGAAACTCTCACATTGAGTTGTTCCTCTTGNGGTAGTTGACNGTANGAACTATNAGCAACAAAAAGAAGNAGANTTAAAAAAAAATATGATGACGAAAGACGCATATTAAACAAAAATATGCAATAAAAAATAAACCTNNAGNGTTGTGGAAAAGTAATATTTAAAGTTGTTCTTCGTTNGCTTTAACAACAACTTCACATGTTAATACNTCATNNGTNTTGTCCNTAGGAATAACAGAACTGTATGCTGGACAAGTTTTTTGAACAGGCTTGAACAAATAGCAAGATGGTAAAGAAAGCATCCAACAAAAAGCAAAAAACAGTATTAAAATCCTTTTCATGTTTTGTAAATTGTTTAACAAATGTATTAAAAAACACAAGTTATATAAAAAAACACTAATTTTTATTTATACTTATTAAAATGTTAACAACACAACAGTTTATAAATCTTTTATCCATTGAATGGCATGAATTTTTAANAAATGAATTTAATAAACCTTATTTTGAAAACATCTTGAAAAANATAAATTATGCCGTTGAAAACAACANATTATNTCCTTCTGTAAAAAAAATTTTCAGGATTTACAANGAAGTTAANCTTAAAGACGTTAGGGTGCTAATTTTAGGACAAGACCCCTATCACGGCCCCGGGCAAGCCAATGGATTTAGTTTCTCTGTGGAGAAACACACTAAAACACCCCCTTCATTGAAGAATATTTTCAAAGAAATAAACGCTGATTTAAACATTAAAAATNAAAATGGNGATTTATCTCCATGGGTAAAGCAAGGAGTGTTTTTGTTAAATAGCATTTTAACTGTTGAAAGTGGTAAAGCAAATTCTCATCAAAAAATAGGATGGGAGAAATTTACTGACTTAACTATTGAACTCATTTCAAAACATAATAATAATGTAGTCTTTTTACTTTGGGGTAAAAAAGCTCAAGAAAAAGAGCACCTTATTATTAAAGAAAAACACCTTATCCTTAAAACNACTCACCCTTCACCCCTATCTTCATACAGAGGCTTTTTAGGTTGCAAACACTTTTCTAAAGCAAATCATTATCTATTAAAAAATCATGGTATTACTATAAATTGGACAACCTAATTAAACCAATATTATTTCTTTTTAGTGTATTAATGTTAGGATATTCCTATTCACAAAATACGGCTAATATTTCGTGTTATATTGATACCGAATTAGATAATAAAT
>PBXW01000052.1 GCA_002727735.1 Crocinitomicaceae bacterium | reverse complement strand
TTTTGACATGCTCAAATATCCATTAAAAAACCCAAGTATAGTCGTTTATAATTTCTTGTTTTCAACGTGACGATGTGCATCACGATTTGTTTTTTTATTTAAGTTATTTATTAATGACTCCTCAAGATTTATACCCGTTTGATTAGCTAAACAAATAACAACAAACAAAACGTCAGCTAATTCGTCTCCTAACTCTAACTTTTCATCTGACGGCTTTTCACTTTGTTCNCCATATCTTCTNGCAATAATTCTAGAGACTTCACCAACTTCTTCNGTTAAAATAGCCATATTGGTCAATTCATTGAAATAGCGGACACCAAATTTTTTAATCCATTNATCCACCATTTTTTGAGCTNCTGATATTGTTATTTCATTTTTCATTACNCTTTNTTTTTTGANTCTAATATTATAGTAACNGGACCACTATTGCACAAAGAAATNTCCATCATGGCTCCAAAAACACCAGTTTGAACTTTTTCCNTCAATAANNNCTTGGCATAAGCTATAGNTTCNTTATANAATTTTTCAGCNTTNGGNNCAGGNGCNGATTTTATAAATGATGGTCTNTTNCCTTTTTTNGTTAATGCATGAAGNGTAAACTGNCTNACCAGTAAAAGTTCTCCATTTACATCTTCCATTGATAAATTCATTTTTTGATTTTCGTCTTCAAAAAGACGCATGTTTACTATCTTGTTGATNGACCACTTTATATCTTCCAAATTGTCAGAGATTTCAAAACCAACTAAGACCAATAAACCTTTTTCAATTTGGCCTACGATTTGGTCATCTATTTTTACGTTTGCATGGCTCACTCTTTGAATAACCGACTTCATAAATATATATTTTGACGATAATTATTCTCAGGGTCCTGTTCATACATGCTTATGTAACTTTGATATCTGCTTTCTGAAAGCTTNCCATTATTCAATTGCTCTANGACCATACAGCCTGGTTCATTGATATGTTTACAATTATGAAATTTACAGTCATTAAGCAGTTTGATCATTTCTGGAAAATATAAAGCCAATTCTTCCTTTTTAAAATCTACAAGACCAAANCCTTTGATTCCAGGAGTATCAATTATTTTAGTCTCAGAACTCATATCAAACATTTCAGCAAAAGTAGTAGTATGTTTNCCTGTCATGTGCGAAGCTGAAATATCTCCAGTTTTTAATTTGATAGATGGTATTAATTGATTGATTAATGTTGATTTACCAGCGCCACTATTACCAGCAATTAGGGTTGTTTTATTCTTAATATGGTGTTTTAATTTTTCAATTCCAACACCAGTGTTTGCAGAAATTCGAAGTGAATTATAACCTGCACTATTGTATGTTTTTTCATATTCATTTAGTTTATCAAAGTCAGATGAATTGTAAATGTCAATTTTATTAAAAACCAATAATAATGGAATATTGTAAGCTTCCGCTGTTACTGTAAATCTATCTATAAAACCAGGAGATGTTACTGGACTTGAAATGGTTATCAATAAAATAGCTAAATCAATATTTGATGCAATAATATGTGCNTCTTTTGATAAATTAACAGACTTACGAATNATGTAATTTTTTCTTTCTTTTATGTCACTAACTACAAACTCTCCTGATTGATTTTTGGTAACCTCAACAAAATCTCCAACAGCAATTGGGTTGGTAGTTCTAATCTGTTTGGTTCTAAATTTACCTTTGATTCTGGCTTTTATAAATTTACCGTTATCAAGCTTAATTTCATACCAACTTCCNGTAGATCTATATACAATACCATTTTGCACAGCATAAAATTAATAGAGTTTAGTTACACATTCACATAAAATACATTTTTCTATTGTATTACATTCTATTACATTAGCAACTCACTTATGAGTATAGAAGTAAAAAGCATCACNAAAAAGTACGGCAATCAAATTGCTGTAAATAATGTTTCTTTTAAAGTCAATGCCGGAGAAATTGTTGGATTCTTAGGGCCCAATGGAGCTGGTAAATCAACTACCATGAAAATTATTTGCTGCTACACAGCTTCTCAAGCTGGAGATGTTTTTGTAAATGGTATTTCAGTAAAAAATAATCCTATTGGTATTAAAAAACAACTGGGTTATTTAGCCGAAAACAATCCGCTTTATGAGGACATGTATATCAAAGAGTTTTTATTATTTATAGCTAAAATTCACAAACTTAAAAACCCTAAAAGAGCAGTTGAAGAAGTAATTTCAAGAGTAGGATTAACTGCCGAAAAACACAAAAAAATTGGTCAACTTTCAAAAGGGTACCAACAAAGAGTAGGAATAGCTCAGGCGATAATTCATGATCCAGAAGTATTAATTTTAGATGAGCCCACTAGCGGATTAGACCCTTTACAATTAGACGAGATAAGATCTTTAATTAAAACTTTGGGTAAAAACAAAACGGTATTGCTTTCTACGCATATCATGCAAGAAGTGGAATCTATATGTGATAGAATAGTTGTAATTAAAAAAGGTGAAATTGTTGCTGACCAGAGCATTCATGAAACTGAGGATAGAATGGATGAACAATTTGTTTCCGTTGAATTTGATCAAGAAATTAAAAAACAAGACCTCCAAAAATTTATTGGTAAAGAGGCTGATATCAAAAAGGAAGGAAGCACTTGGCTAATTGCTTTAAAAGGTAAAAAGGATCTCAGACATCTTATATCATCTTATGCCAAAGAAAATAATTTACTTATTCTTGAATTAAAGAAGGAAACAGCAAAGCTTGAAGATCTTTTCAAAAAATTAACTAAATAAATTTTTTCTTTTTGACTTTTTTTTACATTTGCGGCACAATTTAGGTGGAGTGATTTGACTGCTTGCAACCACATCAAAAAAGCTAAAATGATAGTCCCTCCACTGCTATTAACAAAATAAAAAAATTGATATGTCATATCTATTTACATCAGAATCAGTATCAGAAGGTCACCCAGATAAGGTGGCAGACCAAATTTCTGACGCATTAATTGATCATTTTTTAGCCTTTGATCCTTCTTCAAAAGTTGCTTGTGAAACTTTGGTTACAACAGGACAAGTTGTTTTGGCTGGAGAAGTAAAATCGACTGCTTATTTAGACGTTCAAAAAATTGCTAGGGACACCATAAATCAAATTGGCTACACTAAAGGGGAATACATGTTTGATGGAAATTCATGTGGAGTACTATCAGCTATTCATGAACAGTCTCCAGATATTAACCAAGGAGTTGAAAGAGCAAATTTAGAAGACCAAGGTGCAGGAGATCAAGGTATGATGTTTGGCTATGCAACTAAAGAAACTGACAACTTTATGCCTCTTCCTTTAGAAATATCGCATTTACTTTTGAAAGAATTAGCAGCAATAAGAAGAGAAGGAAAAGAGATGACTTACTTAAGACCTGATTCTAAATCTCAAGTAACCATTGAATATGACAATGACAACAACCCTATTAAAATTGATGCCATAGTGGTTTCCACTCAGCATGATGACTTTTCATCTGAGGAGGGAATGCTTAAACAAATTAAAANTGACGTCATTAACATTTTAGTTCCTAGAGTTAAGTCCTTACTACCCGCATCTATACAACAATTATTTAATGAAGAAATCACCTATCACGTTAATCCAACAGGTGTTTTTGTTATAGGAGGTCCACACGGAGATACAGGGTTAACTGGAAGAAAAATTATTGTAGACACCTATGGTGGTAAAGGAGCTCATGGTGGAGGTGCATTTTCTGGAAAAGACCCAAGTAAAGTAGATAGATCTGCTGCTTATGCTACAAGACATGTTGCTAAAAACATAGTAGCTGCAGGTTTAGCAGACGAAGCTTTAGTGCAAGTAGCATACGCAATTGGTGTTGCAGAACCAGTTGGATTATATGTCAACACCTACGGAACAAGCAAAGTAGATTTTACAGATGGTGAAATAGCAGAAAAGTTACATGACATTTTTGACATGAAACCCTACGCCATTGAACAGCGATTTAAGTTAAGAACACCNATATATGCTGAAACTGCTGCCTATGGACACATGGGGAGAAAACCTGAAACAAAAACAAAAACTTTTGTTTCACCTGATGGAGCTGAAAAAACAATAGAAGTTGAACTTTTCCCATGGGAGAAATTAGACTACGTNGATAAGATTAAAGCTGCATTTACGCTTTAATTATTTTTTTCTNAATACCATTCTTACTGGTACACCTTTGAAGTCAAAGTTTTTTCTTAACTGATTCTCAAGATATCTTTTGTATGGATCTTTGATGTATTGCGGGAGATTACAAAAGAAGGCAAAAGTCGGTGAATGTGTTGGCAATTGAGTTACATATTTTATTTTAATGTATTTCCCTTTTGTNGAAGGCGGAGGGTTCTTTTGAATGGCTTCTAGCATGACATCATTAAGCTTTGATGTCGTTATCTTTTGTGTGCGATTATGATACACTTCTAATGCAGTTTCAAGGGCTTTGTGAATACGTTGTTTACTAATTGCTGAAACAAATAAAATGGGTAAATCAGTAAAAGGAGCTATTTTTCCTAATATATCCTCTTCAAAAGATTTTGTAGAATTGGTATCTTTTTCAATNGTATCCCATTTGTTTACCAATAATACAACCCCTTTTTTATTTTTTTCAATAACAGAAAAAATGCTTAAATCTTGCTTTTGTAATCCCTCATTTGCATCTATCATAAAAAGACACACATCACAATCTTCAATTGCCCTAATAGCTCTCATTACAGAGTAAAACTCAATATCTTCATGTACTTTACTTTTTTTTCGAATGCCTGCTGTATCAACAAGAATCATTTCAAATCCAAACGCATTATAATGGGTATCTACCGCATCACGAGTTGTCCCGGAAATATCTGTTACGATGTTTCTATCCTCACCCAGTAATGCATTGGTTAAAGACGATTTCCCCACATTGGGTTTTCCTACTATAGCAATTCTTGGTATTTCAGATTGAACCTCATCCTCATCGTCATATAGTTGGGTCGCTAAATGATCTAAGAACTCTCCCGTACCAGCACCATTTATGGCACTAATGCCATATACATGTTCTATGCCAAATTGATAAAATTCAAAAGTATCATTAATTCTATCGTGATTATCCACTTTATTAGCCACTACTATAACTGATTTTTCTGAACGTCTCAAAATATTAGCCACTGCATGATCTAAATCGGTTATTCCAGTTTCTACATCCACAACAAAAACAATCACATTGGCTTCATCAATGGCAATTTCAACCTGTCTTCTAATCTCTCCCTCAAATATATCTTCAGATCCAGAAACGTATCCTCCTGTATCAATAACAGAATATTTTTTTCCATTCCACTCTGATTTACCATAATGCCGGTCTCTAGTTACACCACTTACCTCTTTAACAATGGCTTTTCTTCCACCAATTAATCGATTAAACAATGTTGATTTACCTACATTAGGTCTACCGACTATAGCTACAATATTACTCAATACCCGTACTTTTTAAGTTTACCTGTTTTATCTCTCCAACCTTCATCTACCTTCACAAACAGCTCCAAATGTACCCTTTTACCCACAAATTCTTCCATATCTTTTCTGGAATCAATTCCTAGTTGCTTTATTTTTTTTCCTTGATGGCCAATTAGAATGGATTTTTGACTTTTTCTTGACACCATAATATTGGAACGTATTCTTATTATATCTGTATCTTCTTTGTATTCTTCTACCACTACTTCACACGAATAAGGCACCTCTTTTTGATAGAGTAATAATATTTTCTCTCTTATTATTTCCGCAATAAAAAACCGCATATTTCTATTGGTTAATTGATCCTTTTCAAAGTAGGGCGGATGAACAGGTAACCATTCTATAATTTTGGGTAAAATAAAATCAATACTTAGTCCATGTAAGGCTGAAATAGGTAATATTTGTGCATTAGGTAAATTTTCTTTCCACAATTCAACCAGCGATTCCAATGATTTTTGATCAGATTGATCAATTTTATTGATCAGTAAAATGATGGGGACTGATAATTTATTTATCAGATCAATTCTTTCTTTAAGTGTATCAATCTTCTCATATATATCCGTAACAAATAGAATAACATCTGCATCTTTTATGGCTTCATCAACATATTGCATCATGCTTTCATGCAATTTATATGCAGGATCAATTATCCCTGGCGTATCTGAAAACACCATCTGATATTCATCTTCACTAATAATGCCCATAATTCTGTGTCGAGTAGTCTGTTTTTTGGAGGTTATTATGGAAAGTTTTTCTCCAAGAATTTGATTCATCAGGGTAGATTTACCCACATTTGGACTTCCAATAATATTAATAAAACCAGCTTTATGAGACATTTAATCAGAATTAGTTTGCAAAAATAGAAACAAAAATTAACTTTGTAGTGCGGAGTGGAGCAGTTGGTAGCTCGTTGGGCTCATAACCCAAAGGTCGCAGGTTCGAGTCCTGCCTCCGCAACTAAAACAAAAGCCCAATTATAGATTGGGCTTTTTTTATTCAATAAAAAAAAGATAAACCCCAAAATTTAATAGTTCTAGTGTATTTGAAAATCCAATTTGCTGTCCTGTTAATTTTTCTACTAAATGCACACCTTGAAGCTCATTGGGTACGTTTATGTGGTATGAATTATTTTTTGTATTTATTATACACCACAAAGTTTCTTGGTTGTTGACCCTTTTAAATAACACGGCATCAGTACTCGAGAAGTCTTCAAATACTCCGTTACGGCATACGTCATGAGTTTTATATACCTCCATCAACTGCTGGTATCGTGATAAAGTACTTTGACCATAATTCCAATCCACAGGCAGGTTACTAAAAAAAGGAAGCTGGGTGGGGTAGCCTATTTCTTGACCAGTATAAAGCAACGGAACTCCAGGGTAAAAAAGCGTTGCAGCAAAAGCAGCTATAGAAGCGTCTAAACTTCCATATAATCCAATAGGTGTATCGTGCCAAGCGCATTCATCATGATTACTGGTAAAGCGCAATTTATGTTTTCCTTCTTCTATTGACCCATAGGTGTATTGATGTAA
>PBXW01000051.1 GCA_002727735.1 Crocinitomicaceae bacterium | reverse complement strand
AGTCCAGACCCTTTAGAATTAATTGAAAAATATGGTGCAGATGGTGTTAGAGTAGGAATGTTATTATCATCTCCTGCTGGAAATGATTTACTTTTCGATAGTAATTTATGTGAACAAGGAAGAAATTTCACCAATAAAATTTGGAACTCATTTAGGTTAATTTCATCCTGGTCTGTAAGTACTGAAATTGAACAAGAAGAGTCATCTAAAGTTGCCTTAAAATGGTTTAAATCTAAATTGAAAACAAACTTAGATTCCATTAATGAATCATATGATAAGTTTAGAATTTCAGAAGCTTTAATGTCTACCTACAAAACTGTATGGGATGATTTCTGCTCTTGGTATCTAGAAATGATTAAACCAGCATATGGGCATCCAATTGATCAAAAAACATACGATGAAACACTTCATGTTTTTGAAGAAATCCTAAAGCTTGTCTATCCATTTACTCCATTTATCAGTGAAGAAATTTGGCAACTCATTGAGAAAAGAAAAGAATCAACTTTCATAGTGAATGAAAAGTGGCCCGATTTTAAAAATGTAGACAATAATATTCTTGAAGAATTTATCATTTTCAAAGATGTTGTTTCAGGAATTAGAAATGTAAGAAAGCATAACAATATTGCGTCAAAAGTATTGTTAGATTTAAANCTCAAGGTAAACAATGAATGGAAGAATCAATTTAATTCTTTAATAATTAAGCTTGGNAATATTGCNGAAATTGAAGAAGTAGATGAATCAATAAAAGGTTCAAATTCATTTGTCGTNAACAATAATGAGTTTTTCATTCCTTTTAANAAGGGAATAGATGTTGAAGCTGAAATGGTTAAAGTTAGAACNGAATTGGAAGACAAAAAAGGTTTTCTNAAAAGCGTAATGGCTAAAGTAAANAATGAAAAATTCATGTCCAATGCACCAGAAAAAGTCGTTCAGTTAGAGCTGAAAAAGAAAAATGATGCAGAGAGTCAAATCAAAATTCTAGAAGATAGATTGACAGAACTATCTTCACTATAGTTAAAGTATTGAAAAACATTCTTTTTTTAAGTTCATGGTATCCTAGTAGAGTACACACAACNCTTGGTAATTTTGTGCANTATCANGCAAAAGCTGTAGCGAAAAATAATAATATCCATGTATTATATATAACTCCAGATGATAACATAAATGGTTACGAAATAGTTCATAATAAAATGGATGAGTTAGATACCACAATAGTATATTTCAAAAGAGGTTTACTCAAATACCTCAATTACTGGATTGCATTTAAAAAAGGATTAAGATTTGTATCAAAAGAGTTTAACTATGAACTTGTTCATATGAATATTATGCACCCTGGAATATGGCAAGCATTATACTTAAAATGGAAATACAAAAAACCATATATAGTTTCAGAAAATTGGCATGGNTTTCAGAATATTAANGAANAAAAAATATCATTTTTTCAAAGACATCTAATTAAACTTGGATTTAAGCATGCTTTTTCAATTTGTCCNGTATCAAACCAATTGAAAGAGGGGATGATTAAAAATGATTTAAAAGCCAATTTTAATATNATTCCAAATGTTGTTAATACTGATATTTTTAGTCATAAAAAAAGGACTGTAAAGGANTGTTTTAAATTTTTACATGTATCTACTCTAGATNATGACATTAAAAATATTACAGGAATAATCAATGCTTTTTCAAAATTAAATAACGAAAATGCTATACTCAAAATAATAGGTGAAGGTGATAAAACTTTTATTCAAGATTTAATACAAAAATTGAATCTAAATGATCGTATTATAATTGAGGGAGAAAAGAGATATGAAGAAATAGCAGAAGCTATGCAGGATGCTCATGCATTTATTCTTTTTAGTAATATTGAAAACTTACCTTTGGTATTGGTNGAGGCTATGGCTACCGGTATTCCTTTTATTGCAACAAATGTTGGGGGTATACCAGAAATTTACAAAGATTATCTTGGATTTATGATTAATCCTAAAGATGAAGATGAGCTTTCCAAAATGATGGATAAAATAATTATTGACTACAATCAATTTGATTCAGAAAAGATAAGTGACTATGCNAATAATAACTTTTCTTATAATAAAATTGGCCATAGTTTTGATGAATTATATAATAAAATGATTAATAAATAGAAATATGTCTGACGATAAAAAAATAATATTTTCAATGGTAAATGTCAGCAAGACAACACCACAAGGAAAACAAATAATAAAAGATATCCATTTATCCTTTTATTATGGGGCGAAAATTGGCATACTAGGTTTAAACGGAGCAGGAAAATCAACTGTAATGAAAATCATTGCTGGAGTAGATAAAAATTATCAAGGTGATGTTGTTTTTTCACCAGGATATAGTGTTGGTTATTTACCACAAGAACCCGAATTAGATGANTCAAAAACAGTAAAAGAAATNGTANAAGAGGGAGTTCAAGAAATAGCTGATTTATTGAAAGAATATGACGTNATAAATAATAAATTCATGGATGAAGAGATCATGAATGATCCTGACAAGATGAATGACCTAATAGATAAACAAGGTAAAGTCCAAGAAAAAATTGATCAACTTGATGCTTGGGATTTAGATTCTAAATTGGAATTAGCGATGGATGCTTTAAGAACNCCAGAAGGAGAAAGAAATGTAAAGNCCTTATCTGGTGGTGAAAGAAGAAGAGTAGCTTTGTGTAGATTATTGTTACAACAACCTGATATTTTATTATTAGATGAGCCTACAAACCATTTAGATGCAGAATCAGTTCATTGGTTAGAACAACACTTACAAAATTATAAAGGAACAGTAATTGCTGTTACTCACGACCGTTATTTCTTAGATAATGTAGCTGGATGGATTCTTGAATTGGACAGGGGAGAAGGAATTCCATTTAAAGGGAATTATAGCTCATGGTTAGAACAAAAATCCAAAAGACTTGCTCAGGAAGAGAAGACAGAAAGTAAACGTAAAAAAGCATTAGATCGTGAATTAGAGTGGGTTCGACANGGCCAAAAAGGAAGACAAGCCAAGGGGAAGGCTAGGTTAAAGAACTATGAAACNATGTTAAATGAAACTGTNAAGGAAAAGGAAACTAAAATTGAAATTCCTATTCCTAACGGTCCAAGATTAGGTAATGAGGTTATAGAAGCTATTGATATTGCGAAAGGATATGACAATAACCTATTGTATGAACAAATGAATTTCAAATTACCTCCAGCAGGCATTGTTGGTGTAATTGGTCCTAATGGGGCTGGTAAAACAACTTTATTTAGAATGATAATGAACGAAGAATCNCCAGATAATGGTAATATTAAAATTGGTGAGACTGTCAAAATTGGATATGTTGACCAGAGACATAAATCTATCGATCCAAATAAAACAGTTTGGGAAGTTGTGAGTGAAGGAAATGAAGTCATTGANATTGGTGGTCAATCTATNAACTCCAGGGCATATGTATCAAAGTTCAATTTTAATGGAGCAGATCAACAAAAAAAAGTAGGTGTTTTATCAGGAGGAGAAAGAAACAGATTACACTTAGCTATGACACTAAAAACAGAAGCTAATGTATTATTACTTGATGAACCTACAAATGATATAGATGTAAATACACTTAGAGCNTTAGAAGAAGGNATAGAATCATTCGCAGGATGTGCTGTAGTAATTTCCCATGATAGATGGTTTTTGGATAGAATTTGTACTCACATACTTGCCTTTGAAGGAAACTCTAGTGTATACTATTTTGAAGGAGGATATACTGATTATGAAGAAAATAGAAAAAAGAGATTAGGNTCCGATATAATACCAACAAGAATTAAATACAAGAAATTAACTAGATAAATTTAAATTATGAAAAAAGCAATTATAGATACTGTAAAAGGAAAAATGGAATTGGAATTTTATGAGAATGACGCTCCAAAAACNGTTGAGAATTTTATAAATCTTTCTGAAAGTGGATTTTATGATGGATTAACATTTCACAGAGTTATTCCAGATTTTGTAATTCAAGGTGGATGCCCTCAAGGAACTGGAGTTGGTGGTCCAGGATACGCTATAGATTGTGAATTGGATGGTGATAACCAATATCATGATAGAGGTGTTTTATCTATGGCACATGCAGGAAGAAATACTGGCGGATCACAATTTTTTATATGTCATAGTAGAACAAACACGTCACACTTAGATAGAAATCACACATGTTTTGGAAAAGTAACGGATGGACTTGAGGTAATTGATTTAATTAATGAAGGAGATAAAATCAATTCTGTAAAAATAGTTGATGCATGATTTAATAAAGAAGGAATTCGTAATAGAAAGTGGTGGATCTAGACCTATTGTAGGAGATTTAACGTACATCAATTCTAATCAAGAAAAAGATCTTATTATTTTCTGTCATGGNTANAAAGGNTTTAAAGATTGGGGNTGTTGGAATTTNATGGCTNANAAGTTTGNNANTAGTGGNTTTCACTTTNTAAAATTTAATTTCTCTCATAATGGTGGTACAATAACAAATCCTATTGACTTTCCAGATTTAAAAGCCTTTAGTGAAAATAATTATTCTATTGAAGTTAATGATGTTTCTAGAGTTATTGAATTTATTAAGTCTGATAAACTTTCATTAAACTACAGAAATACTCATATAATTGGGCATAGTAGAGGAGGAGGTATTGCTTGTTTAGCGGCTTCTAAATTTAAAGAGATNAAGAACTTAATAACACTAGCGTCTGTTTCCAATTTTGGAGAAAGATTTCCAAATCATAATGAAATAGAAAAGTGGAAAAAGAATGGAGTTAGATATGTGGAAAACATGCGAACAAAACAAATGTTACCCCACCTTTATCAATTCTATCAAAATTATCTAGAAAATCAAAAAGAATTAAATATAGAAACTGCTATCAAAAAATTTGACGGCAGATTTCTGATTTGTCATGGAACAATGGATATGGCAGTTAATTTTAAAAATTCATTAAATCTTTTAAAATGGGCAAAAAATGGNAGGTTATTTGANTTNAGAACCAACCATACCTTTGGTACAAAACATCCANACGAGNNTAAAGACATTCCTATTCCTTTAAATGAAGTTATAGATGAAACCATAAGATTTTTATTGTAGAATACATATTTATTCATTTTTAGGTTTTATATTTGTCTTTTAATGAATTCGACTGAAATTCTAAATAGTCTTCAACTCTCACTCACCATTAGAAGGCTTTGTTTTCAACTTATTGAAAATCATCATGATTTCTCNAACACTGTCTTAGTTGGTTTGCAACCCAACGGTGTATTCTTAGTTAATAGACTAAAAAAAGAATTAGAAAAAATCATCAATAAGGTAGTTAAAACCGGAGCATTGGATATTACTTTTTTTAGAGACGATTTNAGAAGAAAAGAGAAACCATTAATTCCAAGTGTAACCAATATTGATTTCTCTTTGGAGAATAAAATTGTTGTTTTAGTTGATGATGTNTTTTTCACAGGTAGAACAGTTCGATCTGGATTGGATGCAATAATGACATTTGGAAGACCTAAGTCCGTAGAGTTTCTAACCTTAATTGAAAGAAGATTCACACAGCATTTGCCAATTAAAGCAGATTATATAGGTCAATCTATAGATACTATTAATGAAGAAAAAGTTAGTGTTAGATGGAAAGAAGAACATGGTAAAGATCAAATATTACTCTATTCACCCAATGAAACATGAATGATTTAAGTGTAAAACATCTCTTGTCAATTAACGATCTTAATGAAAGTGATATAGAAACTATCTTTAAAACAGCAGATAGTTTTAAAGAGATTATTAATAGACCTATTAAAAAAGTTCCTACTCTTAGAGATATAACTATAGCCAATCTATTTTTTGAAAATAGTACAAGAACTAAATTATCTTTTGAACTTGCAGAAAAGCGTTTATCTGCAGATATTTTAAATTTTTCAGCTTCTTCTTCTAGTGTAAAAAAAGGGGAGACTCTAGTGGATACAGCAAATAATATACTTTCTATGAAAGTNGATCTAATTGTAATGAGACACCCTAATCCAGGTGCTGCAAATTATTTAGCTGAAAACACGAACACTTGCGTCATTAATGCGGGTGATGGAACAAATGAACACCCAACTCAAGCACTATTGGATTGTTATTCTATTAAAGAAAGACATGGAAGCCTNAAAGATCTAAAAGTTGTTATTGTAGGTGATATCAAACATTCTAGAGTTGCGTTGTCTAATATTTATGCCTTAAAAAAACTTGGCGCAAAAGTTATGGTTTGTGGACCAACAACTTTAATACCCAAATTNATACATAAGCTTGGTGTNGAAGTAGAACATGACCTATTAAAAGCGCTCCANTGGTGTGATGTAGCAAATATGCTTAGAATACAACTTGAAAGACAAGANATTCANTATTTTCCNNCAATAAGGGAGTACGTTAAACAATTTGGNTTAAACCNTGANGTAATTAATTCCCTAAATAAGAAAATCACCATTTTACATCCTGGNCCAATTAACAGAGGAGTAGAAATAACTTCAGANGTGGCNGATTCTCCAAATTCNATCATTCTAGATCAGGTTGAAAATGGAGTTGCTATNAGAATGGCTATCATTTATTTNCTTGCTGGAAAATTAAATAGAGCTTAATCATTAAAATTTATTTATTTTTGTTGTAAGAATTAATGAATTTCACAATAGAACATAAAGAAAATTTAACTTTCATTCGATGTAATGTTGANAAACTAGATACCTTGAACGCTCCTGAATTAAAATCTCATTTTCTTCACGAGAGTAAGCAACTATCTTCCCATTTTGTCGTTGACTTAAGAAAAGTGAAATATTGTGATTCAAGTGGNTTNAGTGCTTTATTAGTTGGAAACAGAATAGCAAAAGAACANGATTCACAATTAATTATTTTTGGTTTACAACCAGCTGTTGAAAAAATAATTTCCATATCACAACTTGATACGGTTTTTAATATAGTTTCAACTGAACAAGACATTATTAACAAATAATAAACTTTATGAAAAAAATTATTTTACTACTTTTTACAATTATTTCCTATCACATTGCACTTTCGCAGTGTACACCTGATCCACTTTATGCAGATTCTGCTTGGGGTATATGGCCAAATGAACAAACTAATTTCGTTTCAGGTGATATAGGAGTTGCATATCAACAAATTGTAAATTTTAAAGTACCTATAGATGCGGGTGATATTGATACTGCTTTTGCTGGCGTTCCCGTAGATTCTGTTGTACTAAACAACGTACAGAACTTACCTCCAGGATTATCATATGCTTGTAATGTTCCATCTTGTACTTGGTACGGTGATTCTGCTGGATGTGCTTCAATCGATGGAATGCCAACAACAAATGGATCGTTTCAAATAACACTTGATGTTACAGGATGGGTAACAATATTTTTTAACCCATTTCCACAAACATTTACATATGACGCTTATGTAATAAATATTGGTCCTGTAGGTATTGATTCATATCATCTGAATTCTAATACACTTAAGTTAGATCAAGCTATTCCTAATCCATCTAATAATGAATGTAAAATACAATTTGTTACTGGTAAAAACATGGATATTGAATTTAGGTTGACTAATTTGCTTGGAGAAATTGTTGAAGTAAGACAAATCAATGCCTCTAGAGGAGTTAATGACATCTTGTTAAATACTTCTGAATTTACAAATGGTGTATACTTATATTCAATTAAAAATGGTGATAATCATTTAACCAAACGATTAATTATTAATCACTAAAAAAATTAAATCCCGAGCAATCGGGATTTTTTTTGTCTTGAAATTTGAAATTACTATACTCGGCTCTGGTGGTGCCATTCCCACTATTCACAAAAGGTCTACCAGTCAATTTTTAAATATACAGGATCGTTTTTTTCTTTTAGATTGTGGTGAAGGAACTCAAATTCAATTAAGAAAATACCATTGTAAATATGCAAAGATCAACCATATATTTATTAGCCATCTTCATGGTGATCACTATCTTGGTTTATTAGGTTTACTTTCAACTTTAAATTTATTGGGGAGAACATCACCCATTAAATTATATGCCCCAGCAGAGTTAAAAGAAATTATAGATTTACATTTTAAAATTTCAGGAAAATCATTTCGTTTTAATGTTGAATTATTTGAATTAAATTTTAATGAAAAAACACTATTATTCGAAGATAGTGTTGTAAAAGTATATTCATTTCCTGTTGATCATTCCGTCCCTTGCTGTGGTTTTTTATTTGAAGAGATAAAAAAAGAAAGAAATATTATCAAAAAAAAGATAGAAAATCAGCAAATACCATTTCATATACTTCGTAAACTAAAAAATGGCGAGGATTTCANNTACAATGATATTTTACTTAAAAGTGATGAATANACTATAGATAGTCCNGANCCAAGGTCATATGCTTATTGTGCAGATACTGCATATTCAGAAAAAATTATTCCACATATAAAACATGTTGATCTTCTCTATCACGAGGCTACATTTTTAGAAGGAATGAAAGATAGAGCTATTAAAACACAACATTCTACTGCAAAGGATGCTGCTAAAATTGCAATGAAAGGCGAAGTAAAAAAGCTTATTATTGGACATTTCTCAGCAAGATATAATGAAGTAAGTCATTTTGAAGAAGAAGCGAAGACTGTGTTTTCAAATACAATTGCTGTTTCTGATGGAGATACTTTTAATCTATGAATAATTTATCTGTTAAAATTACTGCTGATGGATCCTATACTATCTTTAATAAAGATTTAAATGAACATTATCATTCAATACATGGCGCTAAGCAAGAGGCAAACCATGTATTCATTAAAAATGGACTAAATTATTTTATAGAGAATTATAATGTCAAAACAATAAATCTTCTTGAAGTTGGCTTTGGAACAGGTTTAAATTGTTGGTTAACAATAAANCATTTAACTAAGATTAAAAAAAATATTAAACTGAATTACTTTGGAGTAGATCCAAAACCTATTGATATTAAGATGATTAAGAAGTTAAATCATCAAGACCAAAATGAAATCTATTCTTTAATTCATGAAAGTGATTGGAATAAAACAATCAAAATTACACCAAATATATCCTTAGTTAAAACATCAAAAAACATTCAAAATTTTCAACATTCAAATCATTTTCAAATAATTTACTTTGATGCTTTTGGCCCAAGAGTAGAAGAAAAATTATGGAATAAAGATGTTTTAAAATTGATGTACAATTTTTTAGATAAAAACGGAATAATGGTAACCTATTGTGCCAAAGGCCAAGTAAGGAGAGATCTTTTAGAAATTGGTTTTAAGGTTGAAAGGTTACCTGGACCGCCTGGTAAAAGAGAGATGTTAAGAGCTATTAAGTAGTACAGTGATAAATAAAGGCTGGTGGTAGATTCAAAGGAGTAAAAGAGACATTTACCTCCTTAAATTTCTTGTTTAATAAATTTTTAGCATTCAAAGAATACTGAAATTGAAGAAATGACCCGCTATCCCTTAAAATATTTTTGCATTCATTGATTATGTTAATCTTAAGTCTAGATGGTAATACGGCCAATGGTAGGGAAGAAATGATATAATCTACTTTTGGGAAATTGATACTTTGACAGATGTTTTCAATTTTTTCAGCACTATCACAGACTAAAGTAAATCTGTTATCATTTATTTTAGCATCAATTTTTGAAGCAAAATACTGGTTTAGCTCAATACTTAACAATTTAGAATTAAAACTCATTTTTTTAAGCATTTTAGTAGTGAAAACTCCAGTTCCAGGTCCCAGTTCTACAACATTAATGTCTCTGTTAAAATCAACATTGATTAACATTTTATTAACCAAAAATTTTGTGCTAGGTGCAACAGCTCCTACATGATTATCACCATTTACAAATTCATTAATAAAATTTGAGTTTGACATTACTACAAAAAAAACAAAAATGATTGATATCTTATGTTATTATTTCTCTTAATAGTAATTAAAAATTGTATTCTTTTGTAAAATGACTTCACCTATAACATTTGCAATTATTTTAATAACATGCATTGTCTCTATTATCTCCTTTAATAATAGTAATGTCAAAAAAGAACTTATTTTATCTCCTTACAAAGTCTTAAATGAAAAAAAAGTATGGTTACTAATTACACATGCTTTTATTCATGCTGATTATTTACATCTTTTTTTTAACATGTACGTTTTGTATATGTTTGGCCCTTATTTAGAGCTTTACTTTGAGTACAATGCATCATTAGGGTTCATATCTTATATACTATTTTATATTTTAAGTGCAATTTTTGCAACAATTCCAGCATTATATAAAAACGGAAATAATCCAAATTATTTAAGTCTNGGTGCATCAGGTGCTGTATCTGCAGTGGTTTTTGCTTATATAGTGNTAAATCCTTTAAGAGAATTAGGAATAATATTATTACCTGGAATATGGATTCCAGGTTTCATTTTTGGAATCCTTTACCTAGTTGCNGAAAATTANATGTCAAAAAAGAAATATTCAAATATTGCCCATGATGCACATATAAGTGGATCATTATTTGGCGTCTTTTTTATTTTGTTTTTTGACTTAAAAAANGCTTCGAATTTTATAGAAACTATATCAACATATATAACTAATTTACTNTCATAATAAGTTATAATGATATATTTGCAAACTATGAATAAAGTATGTTTCAATGGGGAAATATTAAATGTAGAGGACATTGAATTAAATGACGTAAGAAGAGGTTTTTCTTTTGGTGATGGGGCATTTGAAACAATNAAAATAGTCAATGGTTTACCATTGTTTTTGAATTATCATTATAAGAGACTTTCCTCAGCNCTAAAAAAGTTAAAGATTGATGAGNATCAACATTTTCGCATTGAAGAATTAAAATCTAATATTTTAAATTTAATTGAATTAAACAATATTCAACAGGGTGGAGTAGTAAGGTTGAGTGTATATAGAAATGGTTCAGGAACATACCTTCCAAATTCTAATAAACTTAGTTATATAATTGAAATAAAAAAGTCTTCATCAAATTTATATCAGACNAACGANAAAGGCCTCAAAATTGATGTATTCAACGATCTATTAAAGCCTATTAATTTTCTATCTCCTTATAAAGTTGCAAATGCACAATTATATGTTTTAGCATCAATTTATTTTAAGGAACATGAACTAGATGATGTATTGATTAAAAACAGTAATGACAACATCATAGAAACAACTAATTCAAATTTCTTCATATCTTCTAATGGAGTTTTGTATACTCCTCCATTAAGTGAAGGGTGTGTTGGTGGAATTATGAGGATGCANGTCATTAATTTGGCCATTTCTAATGGAATGTTAGTGTACGAAAACCCTATTCATATACAACATTTATTATCNGCNGATGAAATTATAATTACTAATGCNATAAATGGCATTAGATGGGTAGGGCAGTACAAAGACAAAAGNTACTATAATAGTCTTGCTGAAAAANTTACTGATTTATTNAATCANGAAATACTTAGTTATCAGAAGGATTTAATGGAAAGTTAGCTATTGCTTTATATCTTCCACCTTTATTCTCCAATATATCTTTCCAAAAGTTTTTATTATTGGAAAAAATTTTATCCCCAATACCTTCAGATATAATCCACGAATTGGTTTTAATTTCTTCTTTTAGCTGATTCTTTGACCANCCAGAATANCCTAAGAAAAATTTAATTTTATGNGATTCTATAATTTTTAAATCTAGATATTCTGTCAATTGGTTAAAATCTCCACCTGTCCATATNTTTTCAGCAATTTTAATAGAATCATTGATGATGTCACCATATTGATGAATATAAAAAAGATTAGAAGCATGTACAGGACCTCCATAAAAAACATCCAAAGATGGAAGGGAAGAGTCTGGAAGGATTTCATCTANGTTCAGGTTNAATTGATTATTGATGATAAAGCCATATGAACCATCCTTATTATGTTCACAAATAAAAATAACTGATCTTGAAAAATGATCATCTAACATAAAAGGTTCTGCAAGTAACAATCTACCTTTTTTAGGTTTTAGTTGATTTACTTTACTTATATCAGCAATAGAATTATCCATTAAGGTAAATCTAATAAAATTTACCATAACAAAACAATTGGTTTAATTATGTTCAATGAATAGCACTTCTCCAAGGAAGTGCTGATGATACTTCAGCTTCTTTTTTCAAAATTTCTTTTGTTCTTATATCGACCTGCTCATGATCAAAATAAATTTTAGCCATTTTTATAAATGAATCTATGTGTTCAAGTTCTTGAAGATGTAAATTCGTATAGAATTTAGCTAACTTTTGATCTTCACATACTTCACCAATTAATTTAAAACGTTCAGAACCTCTTAACTCAGCTACTGAAGCAATGATTAGCCTGTCCATAAAAAGTTGTTCAGAATCGCTTCTAACAATCGACATTAGCCCCTTTATATAGGGGTCTTTTTGAAANACNCCATTAAGTTCNTGNCCTCTATATCTAATNAATTCATAGACTTGTTTAAAATGNAGTAATTCTTCTACAGAAATTTGAATGAGTTCATCTATAATTTCAACTCTATTTGGGTACTTTGCAATTAAAGATAGACACATATTAGCAACCTTTCTTTCTGCATCAGCATGATCCTGCAGAAATGCATCCATATCTTCAACTGCTTGTTNAGCCCATTCAATAGGTGTTTTATAAATTANTTCCATCATTTGTTAATTTCTTTTCCAAAAATAAGGNGTAAATAGTACACAGACTGTAAAGAGCTCTAATCTTCCCATTAACATTAAAAAAGATAAAATCCATTTAGCAGTATTTGGTAAATGAGCAAAAGAATGAGAAGGACCAACATCAGCAATTCCAGGACCAACATTACCTACAGCAGAAGCAACTGCACTAATTGAAGTTAACATNTCAACACCCAATAAGGACAAAAANAATGACCCNATAGTAAATACAAANAGNTATAAAAAAATAAAAGCTANCAAGTTGTAAGTNATNGTACTTGAAACTACTTTTTTATTGATCATAACAGGGATTACTGCTTTTGGATGAAGTCTTCTTTTAAATTCTAAAAANCCATTCTTAATTAACAATACTATTCTGACAATTTTAATACCTCCACTTGTACTACCTGCTGATGCACCAGAGAAAAGGAATAGAAAAAATATAAAAGTAAAAAAGGAACCCCAAAGAGTATAATCAGCAGTTGCATANCCTGTNGTTGTAATNATAGAAACAACCTGAAATGAAATTTCACGAAAAGCTTGAGAGAAATCTAGTGAAGAGGTTATAGTTCTATAAGCTGTTAATAAAAAGACAACCAATAGAATAGCAGATAAGTACCATTTAAATTCATCATTATTTATAATTTTTTTGAATCTAAATTTTAGTCCAAAGTATATCATTGTAAAATTTGTACCTGCAAGAAACATGAATACTACAATTACTGCTTCAACAAATGGATTTTGAAAAGCAGCTATGCTTGCTTGTTTAGTAGAAAAACCCCCAGTAGAAGTTGTGGTTAACGCATGGTTTATGGCATCAAAAAAACTTAATCCAAGNCACATNAAAATAANAGTCTCCAANGCAGTTAAAGAAAAATAAATTAACCAAAGTCGTTTTGCAGTTTCTTTTATTCTTGGATGTATTTTATCTTTTGTAGGACCTGGTGCTTCAGCAACAAAAAGCTCCATACCGCCAATTCCTAAAAGAGGTAAAATAGCAATAGTTAAAACAATTATCCCCATACCACCNATCCATTGTGTCATACTTCTCCAGAACAAAATACTCATTGGTAATGACTCAATATTATCCAATATGGTTGAACCAGTAGTAGTAAANCCNGACATCGTCTCAAAAAATGCATTTGTGAAGGAGGGAATACTTCCTGTGAATAAATATGGAAGTGATCCAAATAAGCTCATANACAACCAGCCACCTACAACAATTAAATAACCGTCTCTTTTCTTAATCTCAGCATTTTTATCTTCTTTGGTTAGAAATCGCAGAAGAAATCCAAAAAATATGGTGAATATGCTACAAAATAAAAATGTTTTATAGAAGTTTTCTTCATCATAATAAATGGCAAAGGGAACACAACAAAGCATTAAAAACCCATTAAGTAATAATAACGTTCCAATAACGTAAATAATTACAGATGAATTAAATAGCCCCTTTTTATTACTGGAAAAACTTCTCAATTTCTTTAATAGACTCAGTTAATGAAAATACAATAGTTTTATCATTTGGCATTAATTGGAAATTGCCAAATGGAATTATAGCATAGGTATCACGAATTACACCAGCAATATTTGCTGTTTTTGGAAACTTTAAATCACGAATAGGGTGTTTTGTTACTTTCGAACCTTCTTTTACCACAAACTCTATAATTTCCGCATCTACACCATGTAGATTTGCTACAGAACTTACATTTCCTTTTCTAACAAATTTAAAAATATCACTTGCAGCAATAATTTTTTTATTGATGAGCGTATCAACCCCTATAGATTGTGACAAATGGATATAATCAAAGTTTTCAATTCTAGCAATGGTTTTTTTAATACCATATTTTTTTCCAACTAAAGAAGACATGATATTCATTTCTGAATCAGCTGTTACAGAAATCAATGCATCCATGTCTGTCAATCCTTCTTCCTCAAGCATTTGCACATCGTGACCATCCATGTTGATAACTAAAGTTTTATTTAAATATCCAGCAATTTCATCACATCTTTCCTTGTCTTTTTCTACGATAGTAACCCTATAATCATTTTCTAATAATTCTGCAGTATATAAACCAATTCTACTACCACCAAGAATCATGATGTCTTTGATTTTAAAGTTTTCTTTTCCGCAAATTTTATTGATACTATCTATAGATTCTTTTAGAGAAATAAAATAAACAATATCATTTTCTTGAAATACAGTGCTATTATTAACAAGCAAGGTGTAATCATTTCTATGAAGAGCAAGAGGTTTAAATGTTAAATTAGGATTTAAAGAAGCACTTTCTCTAACTGATTTATTGATAAGTGGTGAATCTTTAGCAAGTGAAATTCCAAAAACAGTCAATTTTCCATCTTCAAATTCCAAATCATCTGTGAATGAAGCTTGATTAATCAATCTTTTAATTTCAAGTGTAGCTAAATGAGTAGGGGAGATTAGTGTATCAATACCTAAGTCATGATAAAAATGTTCTTTTCCTTCTTTTACGATATTAACATCATTTATTCTTGCAATTGTTCTTTTTGCTCCTAGTTTTTTACCTAAAATACATATGAGCATATTGGTTTCTTCACTGGAAGTTACTGCTATAAGTAAATCACATGATTCAATAAGCTTATGCTCCATGATNTCAACAGACTTGGCATCTCCTGTGATTGTGAAAACATCAATTTGACTTGAAACTGCGTTCAAATTGTCTTCACTTCGATCTATCAAATAAATATCATGTGACTCAGAAGCCAGTAATTTAGCTAAATGCGATCCAACATCACCAGCTCCTGCAATAACAATCTTCATGATTTATTTTTTAACAAATATATAGCTATAAATTTTTTTTAATGTAAAAATTGAACATTTCTAAACCAGCTATAGATAAGATTATTACTCTTAATAATAATNTTATGAATGAGTAAAGCTTAGTTTAAAACCATATTATTAGTTTACTTATCAATTTAATCTAATATTTTTACATTTGCGCAAAACAAGAATTAATGTCAAAAATCAAATTTGGTACTGATGGTTGGAGAGCTATCATTGCAGATGAGTTCACTGTGCAAAATGTAGCAAGAATAACCTATGCTACAGGTGAGTGGATTAAGCAAAATTTTAATGAAAATTTAAGTGTTGTCATAGGTCATGATTGTCGATTTGCTGGTGATTTATTTATGAAAACAGCAGCTAAAGTACTNGTGTCACAAGGAATCAAAGTATATCAAGCNAATAGTATAATTACAACACCGATGATCTCCCTGGGAGCTAAAGAACTTAATGCCTGTGTAGGTATAGTATTAACAGCTAGTCATAATCCACCCTCATACAATGGATTTAAACTAAAAGGTCATTATGGTGGACCACTTACTTCTGATAAAATNACAGAAGTCGAACAATTAATCCCTGATGAAAATATAGTTGACTTGAATGCTGTTGAATTGTCAGAAATGGAGCAAAAGGGACTAATAGAATCTGTTGATTTAGAAGAAATGTACATGGACAAGATAAAATCATCATTTGATCTTGATGCCATTAAAAATTCAGGTTTAANATTTGCTTATGACTCTATGTATGGAGCAGGTCAATTTGTTATGCATAAATTATTTCCTGATATGAGCTTTTTGCATTGTGAATATAACCCATCTTTTAATGGGCAGGCACCAGAACCAATTGCAAAAAATTTAATGCCATTTTCTAATTTTATAGCTNGTGATGGAGGAATTGCAGCAGGATTAGCTACCGATGGTGATGCTGATAGAATAGGATTGTTTAATGAAAAGGGCGAATTCGTAGATTCTCATCATATACTTCTTTTATTATTGCTGTATTTACATAAGTACAAATCAATGAATGGAAAAGTAGTTGTAGCTGCCTCAACTACTCCTAGAGTGGTGAAATTAGCTGAAAAGTGGGGCCTAGAACATGATACTGTTCAAATTGGATTTAAACACATTGCTCANCAAATGATNAATGAGGATGTATTAATTGGTGGTGAAGAGTCAGGTGGAATTGCCATCAAAGGTCACATCCCTGAAAGAGATGGTATTTGGATGGGTCTTGTTATTTTTGAATANATGGCCAAATCTGGCAAATCATTGTCTTCTNTAATTGAGGANATTTATGATCTTGTAGGTGAATTTAAATATTGGAGAGATGATCTACACCTTGACGAAAAGCTTAAATCAGACATCGTAGAAAAATGTAAAACAAATGCATTTAATTCTTTTGGNAAATACAAGGTTCAATATGTTGATACAACAGATGGTTATAAATTCATTCTGAGTGATGATGAATGGTTAATGATAAGACCATCTGGAACTGAACCAGTATTAAGATGCTATGCAGAAGGTAAAACGCTGGAAAATGCTAAAGATATTTTAGCTGCATGTAAATCAACGATTGGAGTTGATTAAAGTCCATAAACACGTTTATCTTCAGGATACTTAATCACATAAGAAAAAGATTTAGTCACCGAAGTATTGGGTTCAAGTTCAATTATCCAAGTTAACTTACCATTGTTTTTAGTTAGTTTTGCCTCAGAAGATTCCATTAGTTCTACGTTAATAGATTTATCATTGGATACNGGAATTTGATCAACCAATTTTACTTTTACCCTTTCTTGCTTATTATTTTTTAAAGAGACTTCAAAAGTTCTTTCTTGTTTTACCTTATCACCAATTTTAGTTTCAATAGACAACTTTTTTATGGGCTTCCTCTGTGCAATTATAGAGAGATCTCTACTTAGTGAAAGATCTATTGTTTTTTTAGTTGANAAAGGGTCAAGATATGTTTTTCCTACTGATTTACCTTCAAAGAATAGCTGAGCTTCACCTGAAAGAAAATTTTGTTGAGCAATGGAACTTAAATGACACATCAAGAAAACATCTTTATCCATTTTAGGATAGGAATAATAATCATATGTTGCAAATAAATTTATTTTTTGAATTTCTATGAATAAAGACTTGTTTGAAGATGTAATGGAATAGGGTAGACCTATATCATATTGTATTTGTGTTCCACTAAAGTCAACTGTNGTAAAATCTGCCGAGGAGGAGGAAACTTCCATTATATCATCTTCCATAGCCATTCCCACATCAACATTAGCAGTAGCAGCTGTTCCTTCATATTTATCATATCTTGGTGATGGAGATGAAATCACACGTGATTTATAATAATTGTTTGCATATAAATAATTTGGATTAAATGAAGGAGNATTATTTGATTGATTTAAATTACCTGTAGACAAAGAAATCTTGATGTCTTCCCATTCTTCATTGGTGTTTTGATACATTTCTGCTTTNTATGTTATGTTAACAGAATCATGAATTTTATCAACTCTGATATCGTAACAAGGTTTCCATCCAGCTCTATTATTAATGTTATAGCTAAGTTCATAATCTATATTTTTATTGACTTCACTTGTAACCTGAATTACCACATTACTATATTGGTTTTTTGCCTTGGAATTTAAAGCATTGATTTGTCTCTCAATATTTTGAATTGTTTTGTTGATTTTTGNTATCTCTTTATTGGTATTAGATATTTTGCCCTCCACATCAAGCATTCTTTCTCTAAAAAAATCTGTTAAGTCCATTAAATCATCAATAATAAATTCTTTAGAAAGTTTAAGTACAGATTTATTTTCATTTAGTAAATCTTTCTCCTGATTATAAACTTCCATAGCAACATTGGCTAGCCTTAAATTCTCTTTGGTTTTTAATAAACTATCATTCAATAATTTAACATCATTGCTCAAATGATTTGGAATGCCTAGATANTTCATTTCCTTACTTACAGAATTAATAATCACTTTATTAGACTTCATTAGAAACTGTATAGACTCATTAGCTAGATATGGTGAAAGCTCTTGTATATAAATAGTNTTATCTCCTTCTTTAAGGGTTACACTTCCATAACGTTGGACATTTACACCTTTATTAAATACAATAACATTTTTTATGTTTGAAATAGATGCCATTTCATTNTTAGAAGCAAAAATGATAGAAGAACATAAGTTNATGGCTATAAAAAGTTGTATGCTGAATAAGTTTTTCATTTGAATTGTTTATAAATCATTTTAACAAAGTTAGTGCCAAAATTTTAATAATAATTACTTTAGTTGAATGTCTCGACCATTAATATTAATNACNAATGATGATGGATTTGATGCCAAAGGAATTTCATCTTTAGTAAATGCCGTAGAGGAATTTGGTGACTTGTTTATTGTTGCACCTGACAGACCACAATCTGGCATGGGACATGCTATAACTGTTAATGAACCCATTAGATCTTATAAAACATCCTATTTTAATAAAGATAATGCTTATTGTTGTACCGGAACACCAGTAGATTGTATAAAAATGGGAATGTTCTTATTAAAAGACAAAAAACCAGATTTAATTCTCTCTGGNATTAATCATGGATCTAATGTAAGTACCAATGTATTGTATTCTGGCACGATGTCTGCAGCTGTAGAAGGAGCACTTGAGGGTATTCCTAGTATTGGATTTTCACTTACAAGTTATGATGCTAATGCANATTTTACCCCCTCAATTAAATATGTTAAATTAATTGTAAAAGCGGTTATGGACAATAATTTAAAAACTGGTACATGTTTAAATGTTAATATTCCTTATGTAAAAGAAGAAAATATAAAAGGAATTAAAGTATGTAAACAAGGTCGGGCATTTTGGGATGATACTTTTGATCAGAGAAGTGACCCATTTGGAAAAGACTATTTTTGGCTAACTGGATCTTTTGGTTCAAAAGACAATGACAAAGAAGCTGACATACATTATCTAGAAAATAACTATGTTACTGTAGTGCCCACTCAATTTGATATGACTTGCTATCAATCTCTTAATGAATTAACAAAATGGAACTTCAATGAAATATAGTTGGACTAAAAAATGGAATAAATTTAATTATGGTATTATCATGGGGTTGATATGTCCAGTTGTAGGTTTTTTTATAGCTTATTTTGTTATTGGAAATAATTTACCCTTATCCCAATTTACTAAACACTTATTTAGTGAATTAAGCTCTGAAAATGTGGTTAACGAAGTTTATAAGGAAATGAGACAAAACACATTAATGTTTTGTTTGCTAACCAATATGCTTGTTTTTTATTTTTCATTTTTCATTTTTAAAATNGATAAGTTTTCAAAGGGNATTGTTGGTTTAACNTTATTGTTAGCAGCATTTTCTGTTTTATTTATTTACTAAATGAAATATTACATCATAGCTGGAGAGGCATCAGGAGATTTACATGGATCTAACTTGGTTAAAGAAATTAAAAAATTAGACACTGAAGCAAAAATTAGGGGTTGGGGTGGTGATCTTCTAAAAGGGGAGGGGGTCAATGTTATCAAACATTATAAGGACCATAATTTTATGGGGTTTTGGGAAGTTATCATCAATTTGAGAACTATTTTAAAAAATATTTCATTCTGTAAAAAAGACATCTCGAATTATGCACCAGATGCATTAATACTTATTGATTTTCCAGGATTTAATATGAGAATAGCAAAATACGTATCTACATTTAAAGATATACCTGTTTTATATTTTATAGCACCTCAAGTTTGGGCTTGGAAAGAGAGTAGGGTCAAACAAATTAAAAATTACATACATAAATTATTTGTAATACTTCCTTTTGAAAAAGAATTCTTTAAAAAACATAAAATAGAGGCGCATTACAATGGTCATCCACTAGTAGAACACATTGATAACTTTATAAAAAAAGATAGTATAAATCGTAATGAATTTTTTAAAAAACATCAATTAAATCAAACCAAGGAAATTATTACTTTATTACCTGGAAGTAGGAAACAAGAGATTGAAAAAAAACTACCATTAATGTTGGATGTTTGTGATAAATATGAAAATGAATATAATATTGTAATAGGTGGTATATCACATTTTGAGAAGATTTATCAAAAATATACCAGAACAAAAAATGCTACTGTTATATACAATGATACATATAACATTATGAAAAACACTAACGTAGCTCTTGTTACATCTGGAACTGCAACATTAGAAACCGCATTTTTTGAAGTTCCTCAAATTGTATGTTATAAAAGTAGTTGGGTTTCATACATTATTGCAAAAAACTTAGTTAAGGTTGATTTCATATCATTAGTTAATTTAATTCTGAAAAAAGAAGCTGTTAAAGAATTGATTCAAAGCAACTTAAATAAAAAAACATTAAGTATAGAATTAAATAAATTGATATACAATCCTGAGGTTAGGGCAAAGGTTATTAGCGATTATAAAAGGCTAAAAAATATTTGCAAAGGAGAAAATGTATCAAGACTTACTGCAAAAGAGATGTTAAAAACTATTGGTCTATAGTATTTTCTAATTTTTAAACCATATTAATTTTGAAATCGTGTTTCGATTTACTGTTTACATAATCTGCTTTTTCTCATTTCTTCCTGTTTTTTCAATGAATTTGAAAATAGGATTACTAAGAAATATAAATAGTAAGTCCGTTGAAATTTATACAGAAAATTCTTACCAAATAAAATCATCTAATTCAGATAAAATTCATGAATTTTCAAAAAATGATAAAATAAGATTTCTTGTTCATGAAAGCAAAGTGTCATTTAGACTCAACAATATTACAATAGGTGCTTTTGACACCATTTATTTAAAGAAACCTAATAACGATACAACATCATTTTCTATTGTTGGTATTAAACCTTCATTTAATAAAAGAAGTTACTATGATGAGTTAATTGTTTTTAGCTCAAAAGGTGAACTTACTCTTGTCAATAAAGTTGATTTAGAACACTATTTAATAGGTGTACTTGAATCTGAAGTAGGCCTTAATCAAACAAAAGATTTTTATAAGGTACACTCTATAATTAGTAGAACTTACGCCTTAAAGAACCAATATAAATTCATACATGAAGGGTTCAATTTAACTGATCTAGTGAATTGTCAAGTATATAAAGGAAAAATGTACAATCATAAAAATATAATTGAAGCAGTTAAAGAAACAAGAAACCTGATTTTAGTTGATGAAAATATGGATTATATTACAGCTGCATATTTTTCAAATAGTGGTGGACAAACTAATAATGTTGAAGATGTTTGGATAAAAGCATTGCCATATCTAAGGAGTATTCATGATCCATATTCAATGGATGGTCAAAATTATGTTTGGGAGAAAAAAATTAATAAAAAAAATTGGCTCAATTACCTACAAAGAAATTATAACTTTCCTACAGACAATGCCATTGCTGTAAATAGTGCATGTAATTTTAAACAAGAAATACGACACAAATATTTAATTGATTGGGTATATAAAATTCCTTTAACTCAAATTAGAAAGGACTGGAAGCTTAAGAGTACATATTTTAGTATATACGATAATGGTGATGGCTTTCTAACATTTAAAGGTAAAGGATTTGGTCATGGAGTAGGCTTGTCACAGGAAGGTGCTATGAAAATGATTGACTTAGGTTATGACTTTTTAGATGTTCTAAGGTTTTATTATACTGATGTACATCTAATTGATAGAAGGATGAGAGATTTTTATTTAATAGATTGATTTCACAATATTACACTAGAATCAAGTTAACATAATATTAATTATAGGACATAAATGGTTGGGAATATAATATATTATACATATAGATTTTCTTTTACACTATTGTTGTGTTTACATTTAAACTATATACAAAGCCAAAATCTTACAAATACTACAAACATATCAATTACAAAGGTTTGGTCACAAGAGCCTAATGGATTTACATATCCAATGTATATTTCTGTACCACAAGGAAATCCACCATTAAATGGCTTTCCCATAGCAATTCTTCTTCATGGTAATGGCGGAAACGGCAATAACACCATTATAAATTTTCAAAACACATTATCATGTCATGTACTTATAGCTCCTACAGGATATCAAAATAGTTGGAATATTTGTAGCGAAAACAGTGATGCTCCAGATACTGAAATGGTTGAAGAATTAGTTACGCAGCTACAATCCTATTCTAATATAAACCCTAATAAGATCCGTATTGTTGGATTATCAAATGGTGCTGCATTAGCAAATAACATATTTATTCAAAATACTAACCCAGGTATTGATATAATTTGTGCTGCTGTTTCTCAACTAAATGAACCACAATACCATCAAAACAATTTTTGGAAACCAACCAGCAATACTGATCCTTCTTCAAATAACTGTGGTTATAATACACAAGCATTCCCTATACTTAATAGAAAATATTTAAGTATTTGTAATGATAATGACATGACTATTCCATATTATGGTGGCCCTTCACCTGTTGGATTGAATTTTATCCACGCAGAGGAAGCAGCCTATGTTATTGCTAAAAACAATGGATATTTAGGCCCAAAAATTGATTCAGCTGCTGGATTTCCTCTTGGTTTGCCAGTTGTTTTTGAATATGCCTACCCTACTGCCGGAGTTTTTCACATAAGGGGAAACGCAGGTCATGGAATGAATAACACACAGCATAACTACATTAAAAACTTCCTTAATGATTGTTCTTCAACTACAGAATTAGAGACCAATAAAAGCAATGAATTAATTGTTTTTCCTAACCCAAGTTCTTCAATGGTGACAATTAAACACCCCTATTTATTACCTGTTCATCTTAAAATATATGATGCTTTAGGTAAATTAGTTGAAGAAATACAAACGGTTGAAAATCAAATTTCTATCGACTTATCTAAGTTTAGTGATAAATTTTATTATTTAAAAGTTGGTAATAATATGATTAAAATCACAAAAATTTAAGCTTTAAAAAATGGAATAAATACATTAATGAAATGTAAAAGACAAACCTAACAACCAATAATCCATAAATTGTAGAGCAGCACCACTTTTAATTACAAAACCTTCTTCATCTAAATAAAAATTGTTGCCATAATCATCTCCATAATAGTTGTAATATGACCCATCTTGCCTTTGCATGTATATTGGTGTAAAACCATCATTTTCATATCTTGGAATCATGATATCATGGTCGTATATCATATAACCAGAAAAGGTTAAACTAAAATATTTTGAAATACGATAAGTTATCAGTTGCTCCCAGGTTATATCGATATTACCAGGTTGATTCAAATAATTACTAAATAAGGATAAATCTGACATAAAGGATAAATTTTTGTTATTAAAAAGACTATCATGCCTGAATAATATATTAGCATAAAACCCTGCTTCTATTCTAAATTTTTGACCAGGATCAACTCCAAAAACACCCACCTGAGACAAAGAGTCATCCAAAACAATGGTAGATTTTGAAGTTAAAGGTGAAATGTAGGCAGTTAAATATTCATTTGCATGAATATCTAAACCTGTTCCAAGAATAGGATATATTGGAGAGAGAAAATTATCCATGTAATTTCTATTATTCATATCGTCTTCAGTAAAATAACCGTAGGTAAACTGAGTTCTAAAATTGAAAAGTAAAGAGTAATCCCAAATATGAGGAGTTCTTCTTGAAAATTTAGAGGTCATTTCTAACCTATCATCGTTTTTCCACCAAGGTGTGGAGTTAAAAGTTCCATAAGAAGATTTCATTATTCCAAATGACATTCCAATAAAATTATTCCAATGAAATTTGTTATGCCTGTAATCGAACCACATATCGGCTAATCCATGAAATTCAAGGTAATTCATCCCTCCTGCTGCCCAATTATACAGTCCTGTTCTGTTAGCTCCAAAATAAATTACAGAAGCATTTTCCCAATAACTAGAATCATTGGTTAATTCTACAGTTTTATTTTCGACATATTCTTGGTTATTTTCTCCATGTTGTGCGTCAATGGAGGTTGATATTAAAAAGATACCTAAAAAGGTTAAAAGTTGATACTTATAACTCATAATCATTAATTTAATACTATGTATTTATAGTTTCATCATTAAAAATTAACAGTTTGTCATAATGAGAGGGTAAATTACTCCTTAATACAACAAATTGTATTTTCTTTGCTAATATATCTAAACTGTAAAAACTATGAAAAATTTATTTTTAACTATTATTTTATCAAGTACTTGTTTCATGATGTATGGACAAGTAAAAGGACCAGACAAAGGTGTTAAAGTTACAAATACTCCAACATCAACTGAATCTAGTTCTGTTATATATAAAGGTAAAGAAAAGGCAGTAAATGTTATGCCATCTAAGCCTAAGCCAGTTGTTTCACCAGTTGGAAGAGCTGTTAAGCCAGGGTCACAAGGAGAAAAAGTTAAGCCTACTGGAAACAGTAAGCCTAGTGGTGCTTCTTCTGCTGCTCCTGAAAGAGGACAAAGACCTCAAAGCCAAATGGATGCTGAGAGACCAACTTCTTCTCCTGAAAGAGGACAAAGACCTCAAAGCCAAATGGATGCTGAGAGACCAACTTCTTCTCCTGAAAGAGGACAAAGACCTCA
>PBXW01000050.1 GCA_002727735.1 Crocinitomicaceae bacterium | reverse complement strand
TCTAATATTGTTGGAGATACTATAGGCTAAATATTCAACAACTTCTGATGGAAGTTCAATTCCGTCTGCATACATTTTCTTGTGAAGAATAGCAATTCTAGTTTCTAGGTCAGCCATTTGAAGGTCCGCAGATAATCCCCACTTAAATCTTGATAAGAGTCTTTGTTCCATGCCTTGCATTTCTACAGGTGCTTTATCAGATGTTAGTACCAATTGTTTTCCCGTTTGATGCAAATGGTTAAAGATGTGGAAGAAAACATCTTGAGTTTTTTCTTTGCCAGAGAAAAATTGTACATCATCAATAATAAGTACATCTATCATTTGATAGAAATGTATAAANTCATTCGTAGAATTGTTTTTAACAGAATCAATAAATTGATGTGTGAATTTTTCTGACGAAACGTATAGTACAGTTTTGTTTGGAAATTGGTTTTTAATTGCAATTCCAATAGCATGTGCCAANTGAGTTTTCCCAAGTCCNACNCCACCATATATTAANAGTGGATTGAATGCNGTTCCACCTGGTTTTTCAGCTACAGCAAATCCAGCAGATCTNGCTAGTCTGTTNCAATCACCTTCAACAAAATTTTCAAAAGAATAGTTTGGATTGAGGTTAGAGTCAACATTTACTTTTCGTAACCCNGGNATGACAAATGGATTNCTAATGGCNTTATTNCCAATGTCTAAAGGCATTGTTACTTGTGGNTTTCTTATAGCNTTNTTNTCTGTAGTAGGNATTTTNATNGTNTANGGNTTTTTATTNCCNGAGTTNTTTTCCATCACNATNCTNTATTCCAATTTTGCNTCNGGGCCAATNTCNTTACGNATTGTTTTCTTAAGTAAATCAATGTAATGTTCCTCTANCCACTCATAAAAAAANTGAGAAGGAACTTGGATTGTAAGTACGTTGGCTTTGAGTTTAATGGGCTTAATGGGTTCAAACCATGTTTTGAAAGCTTGTATGGAAACATTATCTTTTATTACAGTCAAACAGTTGTTCCAAATTACCTCAAAAGATTTACGCATTTAAAAAAGTTTAAAATTTTAATAAAAGGGCGGTTATCCTTTTATTTGAACAAGTTAATAAATAGGTTGGATAACGAGACAAATATTTTAATAAAAAAGTTAAAAAAAAAACGTTTTAGCTATTGTTTTTTTAAAAAAAAATACATGTCAAGGAAATTAAATTTTGGCATAATTTTTTTTTGAAATNCTTTGCAGAGATAATTCTTTTTTTGAGTTGGATTGATTGCTAAAGTTTACATCAATCCTGCCTAAAGATAATGCACCCCAACCTGCTTGATTAACTAAGACCNTATCACCAATAGAATTTTCTAATTCTGTCGCTTTATCCAAAAAAGTGTGAGTATGTCCACCTATAATAATATCAATGCCTTTTGTAGCTTTTGCAAGTTTAATATCGGAAATTTTATTTGAATCATAATCATATCCTAAATGACTTAAGCAAATGACAATATCACAATTATGTTCATCTTTTAGAATTTCTGCATAGTGATTAGCGATTTCAATAGGCTCATAATATTGTGTTTCTTTGTAAAGTCTTTTTTCTACTAAGCCATTCAGTTTTATGCCAATTCCAAAAAGACCAACCTTTAATTCACCAATAGTCTTGGTGATAAATTTCTTTGTTTTGCCATTTAATATGGTATTAGAGAAATCATAGTTTGAACATAAAAAGGGAAAGTTAGCANAGGGNAATACATCATTAAAACCATTAATTCCATTGTCAAAATCATGGTTTCCCATCGTGGATGCTGCATAACCCATTNCACTCATTATTTTTAATTCAACTTCTCCTTTNTATTTATTAAAGTATGGTGTCCCTTGAAAAATATCACCAGCATCAAGAAGTAGCACATGGTCTTCTTCTTTTCTAATCTTCTCAACGATTGACGCCATCTTTCTCATGCCACCCATGCCAGGATATTTACTGTCATTAGCTGAAAAAGGATCAATATGACTATGCATNTCATTNGTATGAAGAATGGTTAGTTTTATTGATTTAGGAGGGAATGCAAGNAGGGGATTTGTTGAAATTAAAGGAATNGATAGAGCTCCAAAAGCAGANCTTTTAACAAAGGTTCTTCTATTGATTGATTTCAATTCTCCCATCAAATTTAGCTTCAACTTTAGTTCCTATTTTATTTATTTCTCTAATGTAATCAATAATCGCATCTCTTAAAAGGACTTCTGTGTTTATGTAATTAGATGCTTTCTTGAAAAAAGTCATATTATCTCCACCATTGGCTAAATAATCTGTAGTTAGAATATGATAATTTTTATTTGGATTGTATTTTACATTTTGAATGAAGCATTTATCTATTTCATTATCTGTAATTCTCATTCTAATTCCACTTACTGGTACTCCAGATTTTCTCGATGCTCCCATTTGAGATTTCTTTTTGATGTAATCTAAAAGTTCATTCAATTGTTTATCATTTAATGTAACTACTACCAAATAATTATCGAATGGCATAATTTCAAATATCTTACCTTTTGTAATAGGNCCTTTATTTAAGGATGTCCTAAAACCTCCATTATTAAGTACACAGAAATCAGGTTTAATTTTAGTNGCATAATACTTATTTGCCATAAACATAGATAAGTCACAAATGAAATTACCTAATAAACCTTCTGGACAGCCAACCTGCATATTTGTTACTGCGTAATTTAGTACTTCATCCATTTCTTTATCAAGCGTGTCTTTGTATTCAGGTAAGTTGATTTCGNTAAAATCTACCATAGATACATGNTCTCCTAATTGTATATTTTCAGATTGAAATGAATCTATTTTAAACGTTCCACATGAAGAAAGATAAATGAATAATACAATTANTATAATGCTTGGATTTTTTAATACCTTCATAGTAACAAAAATAAGAATATGTTTAAATCAGAAACAAAGATTCGTGTAAGGTATGCAGAAACTGATCAGATGGGGTATTGCTATTATGGAAATTACGCCCAATATTTTGAAGTAGCTAGAGTGGAGGCACTAAGAAGTTTAGGCGTTACATACAAAACTATGGAGGAAAATGGAATATGGTTGCCAGTAGTTGATTTTAGCATTAAGTATTTACAACCAGCNTATTATGATGAGGAATTGACAATCTTAACAAATGTTGTNAAAGAACCCACTATTAGAATCTTTTTTACNTATGAAACGTACAATGAAAAGAAAGAAAAAATTAATTTTGGAGAAACATCTTTAGTTTTTCTAGATAAAAAACTAAAAAAACCTGTAAATTGTCCTAACAATTTACGTGAAAAACTTAAAAAATACTTTAAATGAGAGTTAGATTATTATTTGTAGCAACATTATTGATTTTAGGCAATCACTTTACTTCTCAATCCTTTAAGAAATTATATAAAGAATCTTTTAAATACCTTGAGGTTAATGATTATGAAAATGCATTACCACTCTTGATGAAAATGCATAATTTAAGACCCAATAATGCCAATACCAATTTTTCTATTGGAAATTGCTTAATGAATATAATTCACAGAGAAAAAGAGGCCATTCCATATTATGAAAAGGCTATGGAAGGGTTAACCATAGGCTACCGGGTAGGCAACTTCAGAGAAAAAAAGGCTCCTTTAGCTACTATAGAATTATTAGGAAGGTCATATCATCATAATTACGAATTTGAAAAAGCCATTGATAAGTTTGAGTTTTATAGTAATTTTTTAGCAGAAAACAACTGGGATGATAAAAGAGCAAATAACAGAAGAATTAGACAGGCAAAATATGCTAAAACCCTTTTTGATGATCCAGTAGAAGTTAATATTGTACCGATGAAGCATATCAATACTAAATATGCTGAATACAGACCCAAATTAAATGCGGAAGAAAACATTATGTATTTTACTTCAAAAAGACCTGGAGGAAGTAGTGATATTTTAGACGATCAGGGCGAATATTATGAAGATATTTACATGTCTCGAAAAAAGATGGGTGTTTGGATGGAGCCAGAAGTTGTTAATGATTTAATTAATACCACAGAAAGTTCATCTTGTTTATACTTATCTCCTGACGGTCAGAAAATGTTTATAAGTATGGTAAATAATGATCCAAAAATTGGCTTTCAAGGTCGTGGGATTTATGAATCAACTTTAGATGGGAATCATTGGAATAACCCCGAGTTTTTAGATGAAAAAGTCAATTCTAAATTTTGGGAAACATATGCAAGTTTAGATATTTATGGAAATATTTTACTTTTTGTAAGTGATAGAGAAGGTGGTTATGGTGGAAGAGATATTTGGATGATGAAAAGACTTCCAAATGGTGAGTGGGCTGACCCACAAAATTTAGGTGAACCAATTAATACAGAATATGACGAAGAATCTCCCTACCTTCACCCTGATGGTAGAACATTATATTTCTCCTCAAAGGGGCATAAAGTTATGGGTGGTTTTGACATTTTTAAATCTACATTACAAGATGATTATACTTGGACATCTCCTGAAAACATGGGTTATCCAGTGAATACAGTTGATGATGATTTATTCTTCACACCAACAGTTAATGGAAAGAGAGCTTACTTTTCATCATTTAGAGATGAAGGTACAGGTGGTTACGATATTTTTAGAATTAATTTAATTAATGAAGAAGAAAAAGATTTAGCTGCTTATAAGGGAATAGTTAAAGATTCCATAGATAACGTAGTTAAAGATTTAATCATTTCAGTCTACGATGAAAATGAAGAAAAATATGGAGTATATAGACCAAATCAATTAACTGGAAACTTCCTTTTTATACTTAGGCCAGGACATCAATATGAAATACTTTATGAATTAAATAACTTTTCAGCTGTAGATACCCTTGATGTTCCATTAGATGTAGAAGGTGTNATTGANTATACTAAGGTTGTAAGAGTTACAAGTGANGGATTAACAATTTCAAAAGGTGTAGTAGTTGATGGTGATATACTTGCTCTTGCTGAGTTAGATGACCCTACAAACATTGATATTAGTGATGTTCATAAGTTTAATCCGTCTCATGATGAAGTAGAAACTGGTTTTGAAGAGGAAGAGGTAGTTCAAGAAGTCAAAAAACCNAAGCACGAGGTGGTTGCAGAAAAACAAAAAGATAAACATATCCTATTCCATGAAAATATTTATTTCAAGTTAGAAAGTGCTGAGCTATCTGATGCATCNAAAGGNGNTCTTGATAAATTGATNGAAGANCTTAAAGCAAATCCGGNATGGCATGTTAATTCAGTTGGACATACAGATAACACTGGTTCNGTAAGGTATAATAAGTTACTTTCGGTTTTGAGAGCAGAAGCGGTTAAAACTTACTTATATAACAGAGGAATTGATTTTAAAAGAATTCATGCATTTGGAATGGGATCAGACCAACCAGTTGCTGAGAATCTTGCTGCTGATGGATCGGATAATCCAACTGGAAGGGCAGCAAATAGAAGGGTTGAAATTCAGTTGGTCAAGTAACTATGCTGCTTAAACTATCCGTTAAAAATTTCACATTAATAAGAGATTTACAGATAGATTTTTCATCTAGTTTGAACATTATTACTGGTCAAACTGGTTCAGGAAAATCTCTAATTATTTCTGCCATTCAACTTCTAATGGGTAAGCGAAATCAAGCCCCAAATTTAAATGAACAAAAAAAATCAATTATAGAAGGTGTCTTTAAATCAAATCTTGTAATAAATAAACTTCTAAAGAAATTAGATTTAGATGAAGATGATGAATTGATCATAAGAAAAGAAATTTACCCAAATGGTAAATCAAGGTCATTTGTAAATGATTCACCTGTTAAAACGGATGTGCTAAAACTCCTTTCACAAGAATTGATACAATTAAATGGTCAACACCTCATATCAGATATTTCCTCAAATCAATTTAAATACGCCTTTCTAAATAGCTTTATTGAAGATCAACAGTTACTCAATGACTATAACAATGCCTACATGGAATTTCTTAAATTTCAAAAACACTACGAAGATTTACTAAAGCGATCTTCTCAGTTAAATGAGCAACGTGATTTTTTTCAATATCAATTAGATGAACTTAATGATGCAGACCTATCATCATTGGATGAAGAATCATTAAATAATGAATATGAAATTATAACTAATCAAGAAAAAATCAACAACAATATCCAAGAAGTCACCGAATTATTTTCTGGGGATAATGGATTAATTCAATTATTACACAAAGCCAATATAAAACTTGTAGATTTTTCTGAATCATTTTCCAATATATCTCCTTATTCTAATAGACTAAATAGTATTTACATAGAATTAGATGATTTATTTCAAGAAATTAAGTTGCAATTTCCAGTTAAGGCTCCAGACTTAAATAGGCAACTTGAGTTAGAGGGCTTACTCAATAAATTAAATTTCTTACTAAAGAAATTTAATGTCGTTAATGTTTCAGAACTGATTAAAAAAAGAGATTTATTAGAAACAGAACTGGGTCAAATTGATAATGTTGAACACGATTTAAAGAACTATGAAGTTCAAAAAAATCATTGGGAATCTATTTGCTTTGAATTGGCTAAAAAAATCAATAAGCTAAGATTGAATAACATTCAAATGATTACAGATGAGATGAATAAACTCTTAGCAGTGCTTTCAATGGAACATGCAAAGTTTAAAGTTGAAATTACATCTAAACAAGAGCTTAATGAATTTGGTAGTGATCAGGTAACTTTATTGGTTGCGGTGAATAATTCTTCCAATTACTATCCAATACATCAATTTTCCTCGGGTGGNGAATTATCTAGAATAGCCCTTGCTATGAAGTCGTTAACATCAATAAAAGGAATNGTACCTATTTTGATTTTTGATGAAATNGANTCAGGAGTAAGTGGTAAAGTAGCTACAGAAGTAGGTAAATTACTAAAAAAGATTGCTAAAAATGTACAGGTTATAAATATTACACATTTACCTCAAGTTGCCGCCATGGGTGCTACTCATTTTCACGTTGAAAAAATAGATCAAGGTGAAGGTCTAGAAACCAAATTAAAATCCTTAAGAAAAGAAGAGAGAATACAAGTGTTGGCAAAGATGTTGGGAGGTGAAAAAACAGGAAAGGCAGCCTTGTTTAACGCTCAAGAATTATTAAACTAATTACCTATTATCAATCACGTCAATGGATGGGAAATCATTCTCATTCCAAGTAAATTTATCAGAATTTATTTCAGGATTTGGTGTTAGTTCCTTAACTGTCAACTTGATTGTTACTCCATCTTTTGTTTTAACGGTAGCTTGCTCAATAGATTTTGATTCATCATTAACTTTCATAATAATAGTATGATACTTGCTTTTATCTGGGTTTTGAGGAAACATTTTAATGTAATGACTATTTTGTTCTTTTTTTATGTATTTATAATTAAAGCCATGTTTCCAAATTGTAAAGATTTCACTTGGATTAATGGCGTTATCAAGATCTGATAAATTATCTATGTAACATTCATCGTCATCAGGAATTAGAGTCCAAACAGTTTCACCATTACAAATAACATTTCTTTCTTCAGTTTCATAATAAAATTGATCATTTCTGATTAATGCATAACCAGTTTGAGTTTCATTAATGTCTTGGCTATTTATAGTTAAGTTAAAAGTAAATTTTAATGACTTATAATTTTGATAATTTTCACTAACCTTGGCTAACACTTCTTTTGATTTTTCATTGTGTTCCGCAACATTTTGAGAAAATGCAATACTGGAAAGTATTGAAAATCCAATAATAAGTAACTGTTTTTTCATAATTATAATTTTCCTTGTTCTCTTAGGTTTGACAAAAACTGTTCCAAACTTATTAAATCTGGAATTAACACCTCTCTTGCCTTGCTTCCTTTGTGGGGTCCTATTATTCCAGTTGCTTCAAGTTGATCAACAATTCTGCCTGCTCTGTTGTAACCTAATTTTAATTTACGTTGCAAGAGTGAGGCAGATCCTTGTTGGTGATTGACTATTACTTCAGCTGCTTCTTGAAATAAACTATCTAATTCATCATCAATTTCTTTAAGTGAGCTACTTTCGTCAACATATTCTGGTAGTAAAAAAGCATCAGGGTAACCTCTTTGTGAACCAATAAAATCAGCAATATTATCAACTTCGGGTGTGTCAACAAAACCACATTGTAATCTAATTAATTCACTTCCTGATGAATAAAGCATATCACCTCTTCCAATTAGTTGGTCAGCCCCACCAGCGTCCAAAATAGTTCTAGAATCAATTTTTGATGTTACTCTAAATGCAATTCTGGCTGGGAAGTTAGCTTTTATAGTACCAGTTATTACATTAACAGAAGGGCGTTGAGTTGCAATGATGAGGTGAATTCCAACAGCTCTTGCTAATTGAGCAATTCTTGCAACTGGAGTTTCAACTTCTTTACCAGCTGTCATTATTAAATCTGCAAATTCATCAATAACTAAAACAATGTAGGGCATGTATTTATGTCCTTTTTCAGGGTTTAATTTTCTTTGAATAAACTTGTGATTATATTCTTTAATTGTTCTAGCCATGGCTTGCTTAAGCAAGTCGTATCTAGTATCCATTTCAACACAAAGGCTGTTTAACGTATTAACTACTTTTGTGGTGTCTGTAATTATAGCTTCTTCTTCATCAGGCAGTTTAGCTAAAAAGTGACGTTCAATTTTATTGTAAATGGTAAGCTCAACCTTTTTAGGATCAATCAAAATGAACTTAACCTGAGAGGGGTGTTTTTTGTAAAGTATAGAAACTAGAATGGCATTTAACCCAACTGATTTACCTTGTCCTGTTGCCCCAGCCATTAGTAAATGGGGCATTTTAGTTAAATCAGTAATTAATGATTCATTAGAAATTGTTTTACCTAGTGCTACTGGTAATTCCATGTTGCTATTCTGAAATTTTTCAGAAGCAATTAGTGATTTCATGGCAACAACATCTGGTTTTGAATTAGGTACTTCAATACCAACTGTTCCTTTTCCAGGCATTGGCGCTATAATTCTTATTCCCAGAGCAGATAAGCTCAATGCAATATCATCTTCCAGATTTTTGATTTTAGATATCCTTACACCTGGTGCAGGGATAATTTCATAAAGGGTAACTGTNGGGCCAATAGTGGCTTTAATTTTGGAAATACTAATCTTATAGTTTTGGAGAGTTTCAATAATTTTATTTTTGTTTTCTTCAAGTTCNTCCTTGTTAACAGAAATATTTCCATCTCCATGACTTTCAAGTAAATCTATATTTGGAAGAACNTACTTAGCCAAGTCTAATTTTGGATCGTATTCACCAAATTCTTTAAGTTTATCTTTTAATTCTGCCTTAGATAATTCTTCATCAGATGAAGCAACCTCTACAGAAAAATCATCATTTGCATCATTGCTTTTTTCAGGCTCTTTGTTGGGTTTTATAATAGTACTAGGTGAAGGGGTTTCTTCTTCTACTATTGTTTCCATCTCAATTACATCTTCATTTAATTCTAAATTTTCTTTATCACTTTCAATGATATTTTCATTGGTGGTGATAGGGTTAATTGTATTAGAGGATTCTTCTTGATTATCAATGGAATTCACTTCTGTAAATCCATCTTCATTAGATGTTGAGTCATTTTTTTTCAGATTTTTAATTTTCTCTGAAATAGTATTGAAGAAATTTACAATCCAACTTAATGAGGGATTAAATAATAAAATTGCTGCAACAAAACCAAAAAACACAATAAAAAAACCAGTGCCAATGATATTAAAAACACCCTGTAAATAATCAACAATTACTTTTCCGTACATGCCACCCATAAAATCAAGTGGTGATGACTGAAATATAAAAGCCATACTTATGCATAGCCATATCATACTTATTAAAGTAATTTTTGAAGTTTTTAAAAGCGGGAGTAAATCTTGTTTAAAAAGTGCTTTAAAACCTATCAAGAAACCAATAAATGGAAATGAAAATGAAGCAATACCATACCAAACTTTAAGAAANTTGTTAGCAGTAAAAGCACCAAACTTACCAAGCCAGTTCTGAATATCAGCATCTTCTCCGTTGAATACGAAACCAAATCCAACTCCATCTATAATACTTTGATCGTTTTTCCAAGTAAACAGGTATGAAGTAAAGGCCAAAAATAAATACAATGAAAATAGAACAAGAAATAAACCGCTTGTTTTTTGAAATCGCTCGTCTTGCAAAAAGGATTTTAATTTATTAAATCTGTTTTTTTTCTTCTTGGGAGAACCAAATTGAAAGTTTTTATATTGATTTTTTGCACTCATCTATATATCAAATGTAGCAGAAACTTTTTTGAGCAAATAGATTATTCCCATACTATTCTCAACGACATATTGTTAGGAATTATTGACCCATTAATGATTTGAATTCTTCCATAGAATACGTTTTCACTTTTTTGTCTACTTTAAAGATGGTTGGGTCAATAGTTGTTTTTGAAATACTTGTTGCGGTATATATTGATTCTATATCACCAGAAATAATCTCGTATTTCAATGGAAATCCCAATAAATTATCAAAATTTTCAGCATAAGTTCCTGATATAGAATTGGTGTAATATATCTCTGCATAGGACAGCTTTGCATCGTCTTTTTTATAAGTATTCCAAACTGCTTTTTTACAACTTATTCCACAAATAGTTAAGGAGTCATCAAAGTAAGAGGTTTTAATGCTAAGATTAGGGTCTGATTCCTTATTAATCTTGATGGCTATAGTATGTTCGTTTTGTTGAATAACTATAGTTTTTGTATTGGATAATGTGTCATAAATTACAGCTTGATTTCCGAGTTGAGTTGATTGATCAATTCTTACAAATTCAGCAGAAATAGAATACTTAACTTCTTCGGAAAGGTTAGGTGTTGAATGTATGCTGGTGTCTCTATATTTATGTGAAGCTGAAAAGATAATTTCGCCTTCAAAATGCTGAGCAGCATAGGCATTGGTGAAAAAAGCATAAATAAAAAGTAGTTTAATGGATCTTATCACTCGCAAGAAAAGTTTTTCATGAGGCTTTTAATCTCAGCAATATATTTTTTAAACTCCTCATGATGATAATCAGTACTCATTTTTAAAAAGTCATCTTTTACAGGGGCGTCAATGATGTCTGTAGCTTTAAATTTCATGTCTAAACCATATTGATATAAGCTATACTCGAGTAAAACTTCATCGAATTCATGAAATGGAGTGCACCAATTTACATTATCAATAGATATAGCATCTGTAGTAATGACATCAAATTCATTTTCTTGATGTGAGCTTTTCACTTTGTATTTGTTGTAAGGTTGATTTAGATATACTCCTTCTTCAATTTTACTTCCAATTTTTTTGTAGACAGGAAGTTCTTTAAGTAATTCTGAAATAGAGTTGGAATCAAGTTCTGTATAAATTCTGTTAGTGCCTAATGCAAAACCAAGTTTAGTTTTTTTAGATTGACATTCACTAATCAATTCTAGTTTGTAGATATCTCCAGGAAAAATAAATTCGTTCTTGTAGCAATGGTCTTTAAAAGTTGTGACCATTTTTTTTGGAAGAAAAATTCTAACTTGATTGTTTGTTGCCTCCAGACAAGGGTAAGAAATTGCATATTCAATTTTACCCTCTCTGATTGAATTGTCGGAATTACAAGTAGAAAATAGCAAGCTTGCTATGCATACAGAAAAAATAATATTGAAACAATGAAATTTCACGATTAAAAAAAATGATTTTAATAAGTTTGGTAAGTTATAAGAATAAACTTAATAAAATGAAATATATCTATTGAATTTTGTGTTTTGAGGTGGAACAAAACCTTTTTGACTAATTGCACAAATAACTAGTTTCAATTTTTTTTTGTTTAAGTATTGAATTTCATTTATTTTATTTCTGTAAATAATGTGACCAATTTTATTAGGGTTTGCAGATATCCATTTAAAACTTATGTTTTTATCGTTTAACAATGATGCAATTTTTTTTCCCTTTTTTCCCGCTCCCCATAAAACAAGCTCTGCATTTTTCAATTCTTTTTTTAACAAGTAACTTAATTTTAATTTAATGAAATTGTCAAATTGATATGTGTTGCTTGTTCTAGAAATTCTATCCATATGATCTCTCCATCGATGAATTGTTTTCTTAACGGTTACTACATTAAATGATGCATAAAACAATTTAAATGCTAGGTCATAATCTTCTGGATAGCTTAAAGAATTAAATCCACCTAAAGCAACTAATTCTTCTTTTCTCATCATCCAACATGGAGAGGGGATTGTACATTCTTTATATATGTCCTTGAANTTATTTTCGTTAATAGATAAANTATTTANCCAATTTTCATAGTTTTTATATCCCTCATTTAATTCTTTATTAGAGGCGAAATAAGATACAAGACCAATGCAAATAGTTTTTTTTGGAGCATTACTAAGTTTATTGGTCAAGAGCTGTATTTTATCTCTTTTCATAATATCATCAGCATCCATTCTAGATATATACTCGCCATTCGCTTTTTCAAGTCCAGTTTGTAATGCATCTATTATACCATTTCCAGTTGAGTGGATTAAATGAAATCTATGGTCCATCTTTTGAAATGATTGAGCCAATTCTACATCCATTTCATTNCTNTGGTCATTNACCATCAATATTTCCAATTCATCATGAGTTTGAAGTTGTATAGATTTNAAGCATGGAGCNAAAAATTGTCCAGGATTTTTGAANGGTATTATGATACTAACNAAAGTCATTTAAAGGAAATCGGTTATAAATATATTTAATGCTCATATTGATTTTTATATTTGCCATTCAAAGTTTAGAATATGTTTGAAAATTTATCTGATAAGTTAGAAAGAGCGTTTAAAGTTTTAAAGGGGCATGGTCAAATTACAGAGATTAATGTTGCTGAAACACTNAAAGAGGTNAGGAGAGCTCTTTTAGAGGCTGACGTAAGTTTTAAAACAGCAAAAACATTTACACAAAATATTAAGGAAAAAGCACTTGGTCAAAATGTATTNACGAGTATTTCACCCAGTCAGCTATTGGTTAAAATNACNCATGAGGAGNTAACNACATTAATGGGNAGTGAATCTTCTGAATTNAAAATATCAGGAAATCCATCAGTTGTCTTAATGTCNGGTCTCCAAGGTTCTGGTAAAACAACATTTTCTGGAAAATTGGCTAAGTATTTAAAGTCNAAAAAAGGAAAGAATCCGCTTTTGGTAGCTTGTGATGTTTANAGACCTGCGGCTATTGATCAGCTACATGTAGTAGGAGATAATATTGATGTAGCTGTATACTCTGATAAGGATTCTAAAGATCCTGTTAAAATAGCTAAAGATGGAATTCAATATGCTAAAAATAATGGCCATAACCTTGTCATAGTTGATACAGCTGGTCGTTTAGCTGTTGATGAGGAAATGATGGATGAAATCTATAATATAAAGAAGGGGATAAATCCATCTGAAACCTTATTTGTGGTTGATTCAATGACAGGTCAAGATGCAGTAAACACAGCAAAAGCATTTAATGAAAAAGTGGATTTTGATGGAGTTGTGTTAACTAAACTAGATGGTGATACAAGAGGTGGTGCCGCATTATCTATAAAANCAGTTGTAAATAAACCCATAAAATTTATTGGAACTGGNGAAAAAATGGAAGCACTTGATGTCTTTCATCCTAATAGAATGGCCGATCGTATTTTGGGAATGGGTGATGTTGTTTCTTTAGTNGAAAGAGCCCAAGAACAATTTGATGAAGAAGAAGCAAAAAAGTTACACCGAAAAATCAAAAAAAATAAATTTGATTTTAATGATTTTAGAGATCAAATAAATCAAATCAAAAAAATGGGTGGAATGAAAGATATTGCTGGTATGATTCCTGGAATGAAAAAAGCCATGCAAGGAAATGATGTAGATGAAAATTCATTTGTTCCTATTATAGCTATGATAGATTCTATGACACCAAAAGAAAGGGAAAATCCAGATCTTATAAACATGCAACGAAAGAAAAGAATAGCTGGTGGTAGTGGAAATGATTTAAATGAGGTTAACAAATTGCTAAAACAATTTAATCAAACTAAAAAGATGATGAAGCTGATGAGTAACAAGCAGAATATGATGAATATGATGAAGCAATTTAAAAAAATGGGCGGTAGAATGCCAATGTNANGNANATGAAGCTTTTAGATGGAAAATCAACTTCTTTAGCCATNCAGCANGAACTCGCTGAAATGGTAAGTGATAAAGTGAGTAAGGGTTTGAAAAGACCTCACTTAGCTGCAATATTAGTAGGTGAGGACGGACCTAGCCAAACTTATGTTAATGCCAAAGTTAAAGCTTGTGAAAGAATTGGATTTGAATCCACATTAATAAAGTTAGATGCATCCATTGACGAAGCCTCTTTGCTTCATAAAATAGAGTCTTTAAATAAGGATAAGTCTGTTGATGGTTTTATTGTTCAGCTACCACTTCCTAANCATATTGATGAATCAAAGGTCACTTTAGCTATAGATCCAAAAAAAGATGTAGATGGTTTTCATCCTATGAATGTGGGTAATATGACGCTAGGGCTTCCGGCTTTTTTACCTGCAACTCCCAATGGAATATTAGAATTGCTAAAAAGATATAATATTCCTACTGAAGNAAAAAAATGCGTTGTATTGGGGCGNAGTAGTATTGTTGGAACACCNGTTAGTATCTTACTNTCAAGAAAATCTGAAATTGGCAATGCTACAGTTACATTAGCTCACAGCCGAACAAAAAATTTAGCTTCTATTTGTAGAGAAGCAGACATATTGATAGTTGCTATTGGTAAACCTGCTTTTGTAAATGCTGACATGGTAAAAGAAGGTGCGGTAGTTGTAGATGTTGGAATTCACAGAATAGAAGATAAAAGTAAAAAAAATGGATTCAGGCTTATTGGCGATGTCAATTTTGATGAAGTTGCTCCAAAATCTTCTTATATCACACCTGTTCCCGGTGGAGTTGGTCCAATGACAATAGCTTCATTATTACAAAATACTTTTAAATCGGCTTATGAAAAAAATTAATAAAATTTTAGTTGCCAACAGAGGAGAAATAGCTTTGAGAATCATGAAAACCTGTAAAAGGTTNGGCATTGCTACCGTTGCTGTATATTCTGAAGCTGATCAAAGTGCTCCTTTTGTTAAATATGCTGATCAAAGTATATTAATTGGCCCCGCTCCTTCTACCGAAAGTTATTTAAAACAAGAAGTAATCATCGATGTAGCCAAAAGTTTAGATGTTGATGCTATTCACCCTGGTTATGGTTTTTTATCCGAAAATTCCTCATTCGCTAAAAAGGNGTCAGATGCAGGAATTATATTTATNGGTCCNTCTGGNGAATCAATAGAAGTAATGGGGGATAAGCTATCTGCAAAAAAAGCAGTTTCTGCGTATAACATCCCNATGGTTCCTGGGCTTAATGAAGAAGTTACAGATGTAGCTAAAGCAAAGAAAGTAGCAAGTGAAATTGGTTANCCAATATTAATTAAAGCAGCTGCAGGGGGTGGTGGAAAAGGAATGAGAGTCGTAAAAAATGATGCTGAGTTTGAAGATCAGATGAAACGTGCAGTAAGCGAAGCTCAAAATGCTTTTGGAAATGGCGCTGTATTTATTGAAAAGTATATTACTGAGCCAAGGCATATTGAAATACAAATTTTAGCTGATATGCATGGAAATGTGGTTCATTTATTTGAAAGAGATTGTTCAGTTCAGCGTAGACATCAGAAAGTTATAGAAGAAGCTCCATCTGCTGTATTGTCCGATAAAATTAGAAATGAAATGGGTAAAGCAGCTTGTGATGTGGCACGTTCGTGCGATTATTTTGGGGCGGGAACCGTTGAATTCATATATGAAAATGATTCATTTTATTTTTTAGAAATGAATACAAGATTACAGGTTGAACACCCAGTAACTGAACTGATAACGGGATTAGATTTAGTAGAGGAACAAATTAAAATTGCACAAGGAGAACAATTACAGTTTTCTCAAGAAGAGTTAAACATAACTGGACATGCTATTGAGATAAGGGTTTATGCAGAAGATCCTTGCAATGATTTTTTGCCTGATATTGGTAAAGTTGAGGTGTATAAAAGGCCTAAGGGTAAAGGAGTAAGAGTTGACGATGCTTTAGAGGAGGGTATGGAAATACCTATTTATTATGATCCAATGATTGCAAAGTTAATCGTTCATGCATCTAACAGGGAAAAAGCCATAAAACTAATGCTGGATGCCATAGATAATTATGATATTGTAGGGGTTAAAACAACTTTACCTTTTTGTAGTTATGCATTAAACCATGAAAGTTTTAGATCTGGGAATTATGATACAAGATTTGTTAATTTATACTTTAATGACCCTAGCATAATTGATCCTAATAAAGAAACTTTAAAAGCTGCATTAGCTTCTATATCCTTACTAGAGCAAAAGGATAAAATAAATTCTTTTTTCCTACCAAGTAAATCTACAAACTGGACAGTTAATCGGTAAAATACTGCCTTAATGTCAGTTGTTTTTGTCAGTTTCAACCCTAATAACTGACATTTTTCTTGATTTAGATATTGAATGTCTGATGGCATGGCCTTTGATATTACCATGTTAAATTAAAAATTACAAAATGGGAAAAATTATAGGAATTGATTTAGGAACTACCAATTCATGCGTTAGTGTTATGGAAGGTAACGAGCCGGTTGTTATTCCAAATAGTGAGGGTAAAAGAACTACTCCTTCTGTAGTTGCGTTTGTAGATGGTGGAGAAAGAAAAGTTGGAGACCCTGCTAAAAGACAAGCTATTACAAATCCAGTAAATACTATTTACTCTATTAAAAGATTTATGGGTTGTAGGTATGATGAAGTAAGCAAAGAAGCTGAGCGTGTTCCTTATGAGGTTATTAAAGGAGAAAATAATACTCCTAGAATAAAAATAAATGACAGGAATTATTCTCCTCAAGAAATTTCTGCAATGGTTTTGCAAAAAATGAAAAAGACTGCAGAAGATTTTCTTGGTCAGGAAGTGAATGAAGCAGTGGTAACTGTTCCTGCTTATTTCAATGATGCTCAACGACAAGCAACAAAAGAAGCAGGTGAAATTGCTGGATTAAAAGTTGAAAGAATTATCAATGAACCAACTGCAGCTGCACTAGCTTATGGTTTAGATAAATCTGGCAAGGACATGAAAATTGTTGTTTTTGATTTTGGTGGTGGTACACATGATGTATCTATACTAGAATTAGGAGATGGCGTTTTTGAAGTGCTATCAACAGATGGTGACACTCACTTAGGTGGAGATGATGTTGATCAAAAAATTATTGATTGGTTAGCTGATGAATTCAAAAAAGATGAAGGTTTGGATTTGAAAAAAGATCCAATGGCTTTGCAAAGGTTAAAGGAGGCTGCTGAAAAAGCTAAAATTGAATTATCTTCATCTGCATCAACAGAAATTAACTTGCCTTATATCATGCC
>PBXW01000049.1 GCA_002727735.1 Crocinitomicaceae bacterium | reverse complement strand
CTTTGATGAATTACAGGCCATTCAAAATATTGGAGAAGGAATTGCTTTTTTCTCTGGTTTTGCAAAAGTAATTAATGCGGCTAGAAAGTGCCCCAAGATAATTATAGGTAGAGTACAAGGGAAAGCAGTAGGCGGAGGAGTAGGTATGGCAAGTGCCGTAGACTACTGTTTTGCTACAAAATATGCCTCAGTAAAATTGAGTGAGTTAGCCATTGGTATTGGTCCATTTGTTGTAGGCCCTGCAGTAGAACGCAAAATGGGCTTATCTGCCATGAGTACTTTAGCCATCAATGCAACTGAATGGTTTAGTGCTGATTGGGCTCAAGAAAAAGGATTATATTCTTCTGTTTCAGAAACCACTGAGGAAATGGATGCCGAAGTTGATGCATTATGTAAAAAAATTGCTACGTCTCATGATAAAGCAACAAAAGAATTAAAGAAAATATTTTGGGAAGGAACTGAGCATTGGGATGATTTACTTTCAACAAGAGCTAAAATTTCTGGTGAATTAATTCTTTCTAATTTCTCTAAAGAAGCTATAGCAAAAATCAAGGGGAAATGAGTCTAAAATTCCCTGAAATATTTTTTGGGAATATAAACCAATATTCATCTAAATTAGATTTATCAAACGACAGCAAAAGAATATTTCTGATAGCTGATGAAAATACGAAATCATGTATTGATCGTATTGAAATTAATTCTTTGAAAGATGGAAAATTGTGCATTTTAGGTGCAGGTGAAGAACATAAAAATCTAAGCCAGATTGAAACAATTTGGTCTTTTTTAAATAGACAGCAAGCAAGCCGAAATGATCATGTATATATTATTGGTGGAGGAGTAATTTGTGATATGGGGGCTTTTGCAGCATCCACATATAAAAGGGGAGTTCCTTTTAGTTTAGTTCCAACCTCTTTACTTGCAATGGTAGATGCATCGGTTGGAGGAAAGACAGGATTTAATTTCAATAATCTAAAAAACAACATAGGAACTTTCTCTCAACCTACAGCCATATACTGTGATTCTCAATTTTTAAATTCATTAAAAATGGATGAAAAAATGGCTGGGATGGCAGAAGTTTATAAACATGCTATAATCGGTGACCGAAAACTTTGGAACTATTTATCCAACAATTCTATAGAAACACTTGATTTTGAAACCATCATAAAAAAGTCTACTCAATTAAAATACAATATTGTTAAAAGAGATCCATTTGAATCTAATGAAAGAAAAAAATTAAATCTTGGGCACACCGTTGGTCATGCCATTGAATCTTATTTACTCAATAAAAATACATCAACATTACATGGATTTGCCATTGCTTATGGGATGATTTTGGAAGCTTTTATNTCNTATAAAATNGNACTTACNACAAAGANTATAGCTGAAGAAATAAANGTTGAGNTAACCCGTTTTTTTAAACAATTGATTGAATTCAACATTGACATTGACCACGTTATTGATCTCATGCTGAATGATAAAAAAAACAATACAAGTAAGATCAATTTTTCTTTACCTAAAGATATTGGGGAAGTTCAAATAGATGTAGANCTTGGTAAAAACGAAGTTCAAGCAATACTAAAAGAATTTAATATTTAATGATTGAGTTAAACGCTTTNTCTAACCAANTTGCTGGAAAAGTTCAGCTATCTTCTTCNAAAAGTATTAGTAATAGATTACTTATTCTTAGCGCAATGGCTAAGAANAACTTAAAACTCTCTAACCTGTCTGATGCTGATGANACTAAATTACTTGATCAAATTTTATCCAAACCCAATTTAGATAGTACAATTGATTGTCACCATGCAGGTACCACATTTCGTTTTTTAACNGCATATCTCTCTACAAAAGAGGGTTTATTCAAACTTTNTGGAAGCGAAAGGATGCATCAACGTCCAATAGCTCCACTAGTTGACGCCATTAACCAAATTGGNGGTGAAATAGAATACTTAGAAAAAAAAGGNTTTCCTCCTCTTCTAATAAGAGGGAAACAAATAACAGGTGGTGAAATCAGCATTACTGGAGATGTGAGTAGTCAATTTATTTCTGCTTTATTAATGATTGCTCCAATACTCAAAAAAGGGTTAAAATTAACCATAATGCCCCCAATTCTTTCAAGGCCATATATTCAAATGACACTTTCATTAATGAAAAAAGNGGGCANCAAACACANTTGGGANAACAACACCATCATTATTGCCAATCAANCATANNACNAAATTGATTTTACCGTAGAAAATGACTGGAGCAGTTCTTCTTTTTTATATAGCCTTGCATCTCTATCACACAAATCAACTATTGAAATCCCTNATCTATTTAAAGATTCATTGCAGGGTGATGCATTTGTTAGCGAACTGTATGAAAATTTAGGAGTTAAAACTTCTTATACCTATGATGGGATATCAATCCAAAAAACAGAATTTAAGGAAGAAAAATTAGCATTTAATTTAGCTGACTACCCAGACTTGGCCCTACCATTTGCTGTTTCATGTNTAGGCTTAGGTATAGAAACTCACCTTACTGGTTTAGAAAGTTTAAAACTAAAAGAATCGGACAGACTTTTTACTCTCCAAAAAGAACTTTCAAAATTTAAAGTTAGATGCGAAGTAGATAACCATTCTATTTTTATTCCGAAAAGACAAAACATAAACTATAACAATGAATTAATTCAAACTCATCANGACCATAGAATTCCAATGAGTATAGCTCCACTTTGTATGAAANTTGGGCCNATCCGNTTTGATGATGAGCATGTAGTTAATAAATCTTACCCTTCNTTTTGGAANGANATGGAAACCTTAGGNTTATCTGTTAAGCGTTAGTATCTCGACTCATTTCGTAAAGAGCAATTGCTGTTGCAACAGACACATTAAGTGAATCAATTGTCCCTTTCATTGGAACTTTATAGACTTCATTGGACAGTTTTAATAATTGCTGATTAATNCCATCTTCTTCACTTCCCATTATCAAAGCTTTGGGACCANTATATTTATATTGATTAATAGATTTTTGAGCTTTTTCTGAAATAGCATAAATCTTTAATCCAGAACCCATTAAAAATTCCACAGCTGAAGATAAATGATGAACTTTACAAACTGGGACTTTGTAAAGTGCTCCAGCCGATGTTTTAATGGCATCACTTGTTATTAAAGCAGATTCTTTCGCAGGAATTACAATTGCATTTACACCCATACATTCTGCCGTTCGACATATTGCCCCGAAATTTCTTACATCTTTTACTCTGTCTAATACCAACACAAAAGGATCCTGGCCTTTCTCATAAATTTGTTGTATCAGAAAATCAATTTGATGATAAGGCAGAGGAGATATCATGGCAATTACCCCTTGATGGTTTTTTTTAACCATATGATTGAGCTTTTGCACAGGTACACGCTGATACAGAANTTTTTCCTTTTTCAACGCATCCATTAATGCTGTAAAAAGTTCTCCCTTAGCCCCTTGCTGAACCAGNACTTTATTGAGTGTCTTGCCCTCTGAGATGGCTTCTAACACTGCTCTTATACCATATATGATATCTTGTTGTTTNTTGCTTTTCATTGTACGATGTAAACTTTTCCTTTTCTCCATGACTCAACAGCCCTATACCAGGACGATTTGTAGGAGTAATTTCTGTCCAACTCATAATCATTCATTGAAAATGGATTAGAAACTTTATCAAATGTAAATTTTAGCCCTCCTCCTGAAGATTGAATTCGCATGGGATCATTAATTGAGTTATACGCATTTATATTGGCATTGCTTTGTTGGCCGTAATACCATACCTCTGCATTTTTGGTTTTTCTCACATAGCTTGGAGGACCAAAAATTATACTAATCATGCCCCTATCAGTTTTCCAGCCTTCTACATGTGAAGTAAACATTTCATTGGCCTTTTCCACCCTTGAATAATAGGTTTTAATTAAACTCCTAGCACGTTCCATAGAAGATGTTCTCGATAACCAAAATTGATCAACTGTGTTCTTGGTGTTTTCACCATTTTGCAATCTCAAATATTCATCACTCGTACATAAAAACCGAAGTGGGGGGATTAGCTGTCTTGGATGCTTCAAATAAGGAAAATCTCGATCGAAATTGAAAAGAGAAAATCCTTGGTTGCTCATAGTATCAAGCTGAAAATAAACAAATCCATCTTCTGGTAAATTAATATCTACATGATGATTAAAATCAAAAATCTTGCAATAGGAAGTTTTCCTTGGGAANGTTTGCCTTTTTGCTTTACTAAATGGAGGCATAGCAATAGGNAAAATNGTATTNTTATAATTCATGAAAATTTGTTTATTGGACAGGTAATTATTGTGNAGCCTTATAACCTGAGATCCTTTAAAAAAATTATTCATTAATATATTACCTGAGGTATCTTTTAAAAGATAAAACTGTCTGTTAAAAATATCTTTTTTGTTAATCTCTACTAGTTTCTCATAGGTTCTTAATCTGTTTATGTCAGAAAGCGATAATTTNAGCTTTGCCTTGTTATTTATNGAAAGTTGAAATAACAAATTAGTATCTATAAATTCCTTCTTTTGTTTTGTGTAAAAATCTTTCCACAATATTGAACCCGAATCAATTAGCGTTTTACCNGTTTCATTGTATAAGGCGTAAGCTAATTTTANATTAGCATTAAATGGTTTTGACCTATCATTTCGAGTATACAGAATATCCTCAGTTTTTAACTTAAAATAAATGGTTGACTCATTATCCGAATGATGAAAAATAGAAAATTCTGGTTTCATGGNAATAGCCATTTTTGGATCAATATCATAACTAGCGTCTTCTATTGTAACACAACCCAAAAGAATTAATAANGAAAAAATAAATGAGACCTTTAATGAACTATGCATNGGAAAATAATCATCGAACNATAACAGGGCTGAAAACAATGTTACTTTGATTTAAACTCCTATCAATTAACATAATTGAGAATAGGATACTATCATTATGATTAGAGATGAAATTATAATAAGGACTTAAAACGAGNTGCATATTNCCTTTTAGGGATTTATTTTGACCAAATGGAGTAATATCCTCNATTCTAAATCCATTTGGTATNGTATCATATGGAANAGTGTCATTTTGAGGGAATTTTGCATTATTTCCATTTGGATCCATTGTCCCTTTAACCACATTACCATTCATCATTTCATAATATTCTAAGTAAACATTATAATGATAAAAGCTTCCAGGATCATANGGNGGATTAATTTGATTTGCATTTAAACCTATATCTCCATCACCATCTGTAAAATAAAATGTAATTATCCCNGAATCTCCATGAATATCAAACTGAACAAATTCTACAGCTGGCTCATCAGGGTATTGTACTGGCTTTAAGCAAGAAACAANAGAAACAAAAAAAATAAAAACTATGCTTATTTTTAGGCNAACTTTTTTCATCGACATAAAATTAAACTATTTCCNAGTACCTTGAATTTAAAAAATGAAATATTTGATATAAATGGAGAAGATGAGTTCAACAAAAGAGCACTNTCCATTTTTAATTTTCANTATGANAANGTNTCGATTTACAAATCTTATGTTGATCATAAAAAAATTGACCCTAAGTCCATAAATCATTATACAGACATTCCGTGCTTNCCAATTCGNTTTTTTAAATCAAATAATATCATTGCTAAGGACAAAAAAGAAATAATTACATTTTTAAGTAGTGGCACAACTAATCAAGCTAGAAGTAAACATTTAGTTCATGATGTAAACCTCTATCAAAAATCTTTCTTAAAGACTTTCGAGCAAAATTATGGAAATGTGGAGGATTGTATTATACTGGCTCTTCTACCATCATATCAAGAACAAGGTANTAGTTCTTTGATTTATATGGCAGATGAACTCATTAAAAATTCTGGACATCAATTAAGTGGCTACTTATCCANTAANAATGAAGAAACNATTGNTAAAATCAACAAATTAAAAGATCAAAAAGTTATTCTAATTGGTGTTTCTTATGCCTTATTGGATTTAGCTGAAAATNTTGAATTACCACCATTGTCCTCATGGATTATAATGGAAACTGGAGGTATGAAAGGCAGAAAAAAGGAAATNGTAAGAGATGAACTCCATTTGATATTACGTGAAAAATACCAATGTGAAAATATTCACAGTGAGTATGGTATGACCGAATTACTATCCCAAGCTTATGCCAAAACTAATGGTGAATTCTACAGCCCCTCTTGGATGAAAATATTAGTACGAGAATTAGAAGACCCCTTGAGTTACACTTCTTTTGGTAAAACTGGCGGAGTAAACATCATTGACTTGGCCAACTTATATAGTTGTTCATTTATTGAAACTCAAGATTTGGGTAGAGTAAATGAAAATGGTTCATTTAACATTCTAGGAAGATATGATCAAGCAGAAGTAAGAGGATGTAATTTACTTTCCTTTAATTAACAACAAGAACAAAATAATTTTTCTTCCCTCTTTGTAAAAGAATATATTGTCCAGCAATTAAGTCATCCGCATTGATGATTGTATCGATGTTTGCTTTTAATTTATTTACCGAAATCGAGTTTTCTTGTAATGCTCTTCTTGCTTCGCCATTGGACTTTAAAAATCCAGACATAGAAGACAATACTTCTGTAATAGAAGCACCAGACTCTATATCTGAAATAGCTATTGATTTTTGAGGAACTCCTTCAAAAATTTCCATGAACATTTTGTCTGATAAAGTTTTTAGAGATTTAACTGCTTCATCTCCCTTTTTAAATAAAATAGTAGATGCTTCTTGAGCAGCAACAAAATTTTCTTCCCCATGAACCATAATAGTTATGGATTTAGCCAATTCTTTTTGTAATAACCTAAGACCTGGATTTATATCATGTTCTTTAATCAGTTCATCTATTTCGTCTTTGGTTTTAAGCGTGAAAATTTTAATGTAGTTTTTAGCATCTTCATCACTACTATTAATCCAATACTGATAGAATTTATATGGAGAGGTTTTTTTCGGGTCAAGCCAAACGTTGCCCTCTTCCGTTTTTCCAAATTTTGTGCCATCTGCTTTTTGAATAAGTGGAGTAGTTATAGCAAATGCAGTTCCTCCATCCATCCTTCTAATGAGCTCAGTTCCAGTAACAATATTTCCCCACTGATCTGAACCTCCCATTTGAACTTTGCATTGGTGATTTTTATACAACCAATAAAAATCATATCCCTGAACTAATTGATAAGAGAATTCAGTAAATGAAATTCCGGTTTCAAGTCTTTTCTTAACTGATTCTTTAGCCATCATATAATTGACCGAGATATGTTTTCCCACATCTCTTATAAAATCTAAAAAGTTGAAAGATTTAAACCAGTCATAATTATTGACAATAGCAGCTGCATTTGGAACATCCTCAAACTTTAAAAACTTAGCCAATTGAGCCTGTATGGCATCTACATTTTTAAATAACTCTTCTTTATCTAATAGATTTCGCTCCTTAGACTTTCCAGAGGGATCTCCCACCATTCCTGTTGCCCCACCAACAAGTATATAAGGTGAATGTCCATGACGCTGGAAGTGTACTAAAATCATAATCTGAACTAAACTTCCTATGTGTAAAGAATCTGAGGTGGGATCAAAACCAATATATCCACTCACCTTGTTCTTAGACAAATAACTTTCCGTATCCGGCATGATATCATGAATCATGCCTCTCCATTTTAATTCCTCTACAAAATTCACTCCTTATTGATTTTTGATGTACAACACATTAGATGGACAAATATATTTTTATCTGTTGGTTAAAGATAAATTATTCTATGATTTTTTTAACTTCAATTTATCTTTCACCATAGGTAAAACTAAATATAGCTTGAAAAAAAATCTCGTAACTGGAGCAACTGGGTTGGTAGGTACACATATTGTATTAGATCTTTTGAAAAAGGGGCAAGCTGTTAGAGCAACATGTACCCCTCGCTCTAATAAAAAAATTATGGAACAAGTTTTTCAACACTACAATTGCCATGATCTATTTGGTGAAATTGAGTGGGTGAATATGGAACTTGATGATGTCACAGAAGTCTATAATGCAGTAGATGGAGTAGATTTTGTATATCACAGTGCAGCCATAGTGAGTTTCAATAAAAGTGATTTTAATTCCATGAGAATAATCAACATTGAAGGCACTGCCAATATTGTAAATGCTTGTTTAGAAAAGAAGGTGCAAAAATTAGGATTTATTAGCTCTATTGCATCAATTGGGAGACAAGGCACAGGACATTACAATGAAAAAAACAAATGGTCTTCTGGGAAAGAAAATAGTTTTTATGCCTTAACTAAATACAAAGCTGAAAATGAAGTTTGGCGCGGTTTAGAGGAAGGTCTTGATGCTGTAATTTGCAATCCAGGGATCATTTTAGGCCCATCTAACTGGAGAAGATCTAGCACTACCCTTTTTAAACAAATTTACAAAGGATTATCTCATTACCCACTTGGCGAAAATGGCTTTGTGGATGTAAGGGATGTATCTAAAGCTATTATTCAGTTGGTAGAAAAAGACATCAAAGGAGAAAGGTATATTTTGGTAGGGGAAAACTTGCCTTATAAGGTTGTATTTGATGAGATTGCCACTCAACTTAACAAACAAAAACCTCACAAGAAAGCAACAAAATCATTGTTAGAATTAGCTTGGAGGATGGAAGCTATTAGGTGTTTTATCACCAATAGAAAACCAGGCATTACAAAAGAAACTGCAAGAACATCAAGTCAAGTGAATATTTACGATAATCAAAAGGTAATTAATGAACTAAACTTCACATTTAATTCCATTAAAGATGCTGTTTCAAATACAGCTTCTTACTTTCTAAAATTTAAGTGATTCTACCACTTTTTCAACATTTTCTGAAGAAACATCTAAATGGGTAACCATTCTAATTTTCCCCTTTCCAAAAGGGATGGCTAAAACTCCATCTTCTTCTAATTTATGCAGGAATTTTAGTGGTTCAAAACCATCTTTGAGTGAGGCAACGATAATATTGGTTTCAACATCTAATACCTGATTAATCCATGAACAATTGGCAAGAGCATTTGCTATAATTTGGGCATGTTCATGGTCGTCTTTCAATCGATCCACATGATGATTTAAAGCATAAGTACCTGCTGATGCTACAATACCCACTTGACGCATACCACCACCTAAAACTTTTCTATTTCTGCGGGCAGTTTTAATAAAGTGAGCATCACCTAGAAGTAATGAGCCTAAAGGTGCACCTAGCCCTTTCGAAAGACATATAGAAATAGAATCAAAGCAAGCCCCATAATCTTCAGCAGAATGACCTTTTTTGACGATGGCATTAAATAACCTTGCCCCATCTAAATGAACAGGTAGTCCAATTTTATTACAAAACTCTTTAATTGCTTTAATCTCATTGATGTCATAACAATTCCCTCCTCCTCTATTGCAAGTGTTTTCCAATGCCACCAACTTAGTAACCGGCTGATGCACATCATCAGGGTTAATGTTATCAGCAATATCACTAACTGTGAGCAAACCAGTTTTTCGTTCTATTAATCTAACAGACGCACCTGCATTTCTAGCAATTCCACCACCTTCGTAATTATAAATATGTGACTCTCTACTGCAAATTACCTCATCACCNGGTTTAAGATGTGTCATAAGCGCTATTTGATTAGTCATNGTTCCNGAGGGACAAAAAAGTCCAGCCTCCTTGCCAAACATAGATGCTGCCATATCTTCCAAATGTNTAACAGATGGATCATCTTCAAAAACATCATCACCTAACTTAGCATNCATCATAAAAGACTTCATTTCAATGGTTGGCTTTGTCACTGTATCACTTCTAAGGTCTATCATAAGTCTGATTTAAATGATTAAATTTATAGAATGATTCGACATATAGTCTTTTTGCTTATTATTTTAATTGGTTACCAAAGCATTAAAAGTCAAGAAAAGTACTGGGTATTTTTAAAAGACAAAAAATTTAGCGCTGTNGACACCCATAATTATTTGGATNAAAAAGCGAAAAATCGCAGAAAAAAAATAGGTTTCCCTCTAAATCATTATTCTGACATCCCTGTTTGTATTTCATATATTGATGAAGTTACATCAAAAGTTAATCACGTTNTAGGTGTTTCAAGATGGTTTAATGCCATATGTGTTNCAGCATTTGAAGAACAAATTTCCGAAATCAAATTATTGCCCTATGTAGTTGAAGTACAACCATTAAAACCTGTACTCCACGCATGTCAATTAGATGTTAAAAACAAAACCATAAACAATTTAGCTGAAAGGCAAATTTCATCACTTGAAGGCCAAGTTTTTCAAAACAAAGGATTAGATGGTAAAGGATTGAGAATATGTGTGATTGATGGAGGATTTAAAGNAGCNTTAGAAACNCCTTCTCTTCAACATTTATTCNAAAANAACCAAATNNTAAAAACTTGGGATTTCCACTACAAAAGAGAGGATGTNTACAAATACANTGANCANGGCNCAGCAGTNCTCAGCTGTATAGCTGGAAAATATCAAAANCAAATACTTGGACTTGCTCAATCTGCAGAATTTTTATTGGCNAGAACAGAAAGAGTTGCNGTAGAAAATGAAACAGAAGAAGTATTGTGGTTNATGGCGATGGAATGGGCAGATGCTAATGGNGCTGACATTATAAACACTTCTCTTGGATATGCTTCAGAAGAATACTTTAATTATCAAATGGANGGTAAAACATCAATCATAGCTAGAGCAGCAAATATGGCGGCAAAAAAAGGAATTTTGGTATTGGTCTCAGCTGGAAATTCAGGAGACAGCGACTGGAAATATATAGCTACTCCTGCAGATGCTGATAGTGTATTAACGATTGGTGCAATTACCAGCTCAGGAATTCATAGGAGTTTTAGTTCTTTTGGACCAACTGCAGATTTTAGAATGAAACCCAATGTCGTAGCATATGGAGATGTAATGGGCGCTAGCAAAAAAGGNATTAGCAAAANNCAAGGCACGTCTTTTTCTTGTCCTTTAGTNGCAGGTTNTGCAGCTTGTGTTTGGCAAAATTACCCTGACAAAACCAATATGGAAATATTTGAACTCATTGAAAAAAGNGGATCACTTTACCCTTACTTTGATTACGCGCATGGNTATGGTGTNCCNAAGGCTTCCTATTATTTTAAAGACGAGATTATAATTCCAACNTTTGAAATAATTAGAGATGGNAACACNATTAANATAGAATTANCAGAAAATCANGAANTTCATCACGGAACACAATACATNTTTATGCANGTTGAAAATGATAAATTCAATTATGAAGGNCAAACNAANAAAGTATTGGAAAAATACAAGACAATATTAGTNCACAGTAAGAACCCNATTACTATAAATGCTAANGATTACAAAGACAAAATACTACGTTTTCACTTTAATGGATACATGAATGAAATTCGTTTATAANNTCATACAAATTNTTTTGGTGGTATTCATTTTTAATGATACNNCAGCACAAANAGAAATCNTCAGTGAGGAAGTGCCNTTGGATTTTAAAGAATANAGTGCAGACTGGGGACCCAACCAAAAAAAGTATAGATATACTGAATTCAGTTTTGACACTTATTTACCATGGAAATTAGAGATGGTAAATGGCCCCAGTATTAAACCCAGTTTTAATGTCAATTTGAGCTTTATAAAAAAGAGGAAAATAAATAATATACTATCTACTACTAGAGGTTTGGGAGTTGAGTATCAAAATATATTCATTAATAACATTGATAACATATCAAAACATAATGCTACACCAATTGCTGTAACAAACAACGATGTTTTAAATCCGCAAGTCAAATTTTTATCCCTCAATGGCCAATTGGGATTACGTTTTAATTTTGACCCCAAAAGAGGCAATCAGCTTGGGAAATTTTTAGAACTNAACCCTATNTTCCATNTTAATGCAATAAGAAGACTTAGATATCGTGTAGTAACCAACTCTACAACAAGAGAAAAACTGGTCATAAGAGAACATAATAATTCTACACTTAGACCTTTAAACTTAGCACTTANAATAAAAATNGGNAACAAAAANACCTCTGTTTTTTCGACATTTTTTGTAAACAATTTAATGGATGAAGTTTACCCATTTCCATCGTTAAGTGTGGGATTCTCAAAAATTATAAACTGATTTTTTAGTGCATCACTTTGTATACTAACTCTTTNAGTAACTCCTCATCACTAATAGTTGTAGAGTACACCCCTTTACTGGCTAAGTCGTAGTATCTTAATTCTGACAAAATATTAGCTAGTTTTCCTTTAGAATAGTATTTGGAAGCTTGCTGGTATTGTTTTATAAAAAAAGGATGGACTCCAATTTTTCCAGCAATTTGATTTGGACTTAAATCATTCGCATAAAAATGATATTTCATGAGCTTGGTGAAAAATCCATAAAGATGACCAATAACTACAACCACAGGGTGGTTTTTATTATTTCGGCCAAAATGTTGTGCAATAAAAGATGCTTTTTTTATGTCGAAAGAAGCTAAAGAATCCGTCAATTCAAANAAATTAAAATCTTTTGAAAAACCTATGTGCTGNTGTATCANTTCAACATTTATCATGTTGTCTTTAGGCTTTAAAATCTTTAATTTTTCTAAATTTTGTTCAATTCCAGACAAATCATTTCCTGCATATTCCGCTAAAAGAACAGCAGACTTTTGATCAATTTTCAAGCCCATTTCTTTAGCACATTTTACCACCCAATCAGGTAGTTGATAATCTCTAATGGGTTCTGCATCAAACAAAAATTTTCCCTTAGATAATATTTTGGCAACTGCCTTACGTTTATCTATTTTCTTGCCCTTATAGCAAAACACCAAAATAGTNGTAGGAACAGGTTGCTCAAAATAAGAGGAAAAATGATCTAAAGTCCTGGATAAATGTTGGGCTTCTCTAACAACAATCAATTGATAAGAAGCCATTAGTGGATAGCGCTTTGCAGCATCTACAATAGCATCAACTGATGAGTCTTTTCCATAAAAAATAGTTTGATTAAAATCGCGTTCGTGTTCTTCTAAAACACATTGTAGTAATTTATTGGCGATTACATCAATTTGATAGGTGTTTTCTCCATGTAAAAAATAAACCGGTTTAAAAATACCGTTATTTATATCAGCTATAATTTGATTATATTCCAAATCTTAATTTTAAGTTGCTACCAGAATATCCACATAAAACTAAAATAATTAATTCAAAAGAATACCTTTTTGATGAATTAAGAAAAAAATGGATTATTTCATCACCCGAAGAGATTGTACGCCAAAATTGTTGGAAGTTTTTACATCATGAAAAAAACTACCCAATAAGTCTTATGGCTATTGAAAAACAATTTGAAGTCAACAACCAAAAGAAAAGATTTGATATTGTTGTTTTTGACAAAAAAGGAAATCCCAANCTACTTGTTGAATGCAAAGCACCAGAAATTACCATNAGCAATGAGACTATGCATCAAGTACTTACTTATCAGCATTATTTTAAGGCGAAANNATTGATTTTAACCAATGGTAAAAACACTTATTGTATAGATATCAATTTAGAAAGCAAAAAAGCAACTTACTTAGATCAAATTCCCTTTTACTGATTTTTTTGTACCTTTAATTTATGGGGATAAGGAGCAGTTTTTTTCTTTTTTTATTTGGCATTACATGCTGTATATTTTCACAACAAGAATTCTCAATTTCTCCTTTTTCAAGCCCAATTAATTGGNCAAAAATTGNCCATAAAACAAATGTTGGCATCTATNTAAAAGGCAATGACAGTAAAATTCAAAAANTAGTNCNNGATTATCAAGCTAACTACATCCATAAACACCAAGACTGGCACTATATTAGAATAGCACCTAGCCTATGTAAAAACTTAATTTTAGAAAAAGATATACAGGATTTCTACTTACCACAAGAAGTTGGCACTCCCATGAACGACACCATGCGTGTTAATAACAGAATNAATGATGCTCATAATGGAATTAGCCCACTAAGCAACTNACACACTGGGAATGGAGTAATAATTGGCTTTATTGACACAGGCATTGACTTTACACATGATGATTTTAAACATCCTGATGGATCAACTAGAATCATTTCTCTTTGGGATCAAAACTTAGCAACAGCTGCTAACACACCGCAGCCCTATGGTTATGGACAACATTGGGATAGCGCAGGGATAAATGCAGGACTTCCAACTGCACATAATGACCAATGGGGGCATGGAACCACAGTTGCTGGAGCGGGTGCTGGCAATGGTTCTGCTGTTGGGAAATATAAAGGGGTGGCCTATGAAGCTGACATGGTGGTAGTGGAAGCAGATTTTGGGGCGAATTTTTTGGCCAATGTTCAAGATGCTACCACTTACATTTACAATATTGCCGATTCCTTAGGAAAACCTTGTGTAATCAATGCCAGTGCAGGTACTTACTTTGGCGCACATGATGGATTAGATCCTAGTGCACAGTTCATTCATAACAGCGTAGTAGGTACAGATGGACACCTTTTTGTTTGTTCTGCAGGAAATGTGGGAGATAAGTTTTTTCATTTAAGACATGAGGTATCAACCAATGATACTGTTTTTACTTTATTCAAACACAACAATAGTCTTGATTATGCAGCCTATGGCTGTGTACCCTACTGTTATGGTGACAACAGTGTTCATTTTGTTGCTTATGCAGACACATCCCAAATTAACCATCTTGAAATTGCCATGAGTGGCTATCATAACGATAACTTAAGAGGCATTACAAACTATTTTTCGATCAAAGATTACCTAGATGGCAACCTATATCAAGACGCTTATGGGGCTTATGTAGATTCCATTGTAAACTCAAATAACGAAAGAGTTGGAATGATGTTCATGTTTGCTCAAACGCTTTATGACTCAGTTGTAAGTTTTGAAATTATACTTAGCCCAGATTCTTCGGGTAATTACTATTGGGGGCTACATACTACTGGTAATGGTTTTTTAGATGTTTGGTCCGATGAAGCAACCTATAGCAAATCAAATATGGTCAGAATCAGCGATGCAGAATTTCCATTCAGCTCAACACCAACTAATTACGCTAATTCAGACTCACTACAAACTATTTGTAGTTCTTTCCAATGTCTTAACAGCGTTATAACTGTTGGAAATTACACCAATGACAGTGGATATGTAAATAACCTAGGTAATTGGAAAAGCGAAGCTGGAACAAGGGGAGAAATACACTATAACTCAAGTAAAGGGCCCACTCGACACGGAGCATTGAAACCAGAAATTGCAGCGTCAGGAGCAACTACAGTGAGTTCTTTTCCCATTCATCTATATAGTGGTATGAGCGATGCTGATTTAGCCTTTGGCGGTAAACATTACCGAAATGGTGGAACATCTATGTCTAGCCCTGTAGTGGCTGGAGTAGCTGCACTATATTTAGAAAAATGCAATCAAGGGAATTATACTCATTTCCGCAACGACTTAATAAGTAGCGCATACAGCGATGGATGGACAGGTACGCTGCCCAACTATGATTTTGGATATGGAAAATTAGATGGTTTTCAGACACTAATACATAGTGGAGTTGATGATACAACTGTTAGCACTGGCTGTGATAGTTTACTTTGGAACAGTAACTATTACAGTTCATCTGGATATTATTCAGTAAATGGGACAAATACAAAAGGATGTGATTCTGCTCATGTAC
>PBXW01000048.1 GCA_002727735.1 Crocinitomicaceae bacterium | reverse complement strand
TTCTTGTTTAAATTGTGTTGCTCCTAGCAATGTTATGGCAAGCAATATTACTACGAATAGTGCAGATGTATCTTGGACTTCAGGTGGTTTTGAGACGGAGTGGTTGATGGTTGTCAATGGAACTTCATCCGTAGTTACATCTACAACACAGGCTCTTACTGGACTAAATCCAAATTCAAATTATGATGTTCAAGTAGCAGCTATTTGTGGAGCTGGTGATACAAGCGCTCTTTCGCCCTTGTATAGCTTTTCTACATTATGTGCTGTAGCAGTTGCTCCTTACATGGAGAACTTTGACGCTGGTTTTAGTAATTGTTGGGCACAAGACACAGCAGATGTATTTGATTGGACATTAGATGCTGGTGGAACACCATCATCGGGAACTGGTCCATCGGATGATATGACAGGTGGTGGAAATTACATGTTTACTGAAGCATCTGTTCCTAGAGCACATGGTGATGTAGCTACTATGATGACNGNNGANATNGATATCAGTGCATTANCTAANCCAGAGCTTAATTTCTACTCNCANATGTATGGNANTGCTNNNGGNACAATGAGTGTTGANATNTATGATGGANCAAGTTATANTAANATTTTCAGCAAGTCTGGAGACCAAGGAGATGTTTGGGTAGAGGAGAGTGTTTTATTAANCACAACTGCTACAGTAGTNCACTTTAAGNTTACNGCTGTNTTAGATACNAACTCAGGTGGTCAAGCATGGCCTGGTGATATGGCAATAGANAACTTCGCTGTNGTAGAAGCAGCTGCTAATGATTTAGCCATAGTTTCAGCTACAGTGCCAACTGGTTGTGATTTAGATTCAGGGCAAGTATGTATAAAGGTTGTTAACCAAGGTTTAGTTACGGAGAATACTTTTGATGCTTCATATTCATTAAATGGTGGTACTNCTGTTACTGAAACAAACGGAATTCCAATGAATCCTGGCGATACATTAGATTTCTGCTTCTTTACACTTATTGANATGAGTATGGATGGTGTTTATAATTTTGATTTTACATTGACTTCTGCTGCAGATAGTGATACATCAAACAATTCATTAAGTGCATCTGGTGAGAATTTGTATACACCTGCTGCTCCAATAACTTTTGATGACACAATTTGTGTAGGTGATTCTACTACTCTTTATGCCACATCAAGTGATGGTCCTATTAGTTGGTATGATGCGATGACAGGNGGGAATATGATTTCTTCTCTTGTAATGCCAAGTACNACTACTACTTATTATGCTGAAGCTAAAGCTGCNCAAGGATTCTCAGATGATTTTGAGTCTTACAATGCTGGTGATTATATTGTTCAGTCTAACCCAACTAACTGGGCNACATGGCCAGGTGGTACACCGGGNGGATTATATGATGCTATCATCTCAAGTACTCAAGCCGCTAGTGGTTCTAATTCATTACACTTNGATAATGCAGCATCTAATGTGCCAGATCCTGTTTTGCCATTTGGTCAAACCTATAGTTCTGGTTCATTTGAATTCTCTACTAATATGTATGTAGAGACTTCTGCTTACTTTAATTTACAGGGTTCAGCTAACATTGGTACAGTTTGGGCAATGGAAATGACTTTTACTGGGACTGGTGGACTGATGGATCCATATATGTATGATTTGGGTGGTGGTGCTTTAACTGGTTCATACCCAGGTACAGGAGTGTGGTTTAATATTGAACTAAAGTGTGCAGATTTAACTACAGGAACATGGGAGCTATTTATTGACGGTGTATCTCAAGGTACAGCAACAATTGCTTCTGGTAATGCTGTAGGTGGAGTTAATTTATATGCTGCTGCAGGAAATAATTATTATGTAGATGATATTTCATGGTATGCAGTAGCAAGTGATGCTTGTACAAGTGATAGAACTGCAGCTACAGTACATGTTGATCCTTGTATAACAACCTCAAATATTACTTTCCAGGTTGATATGTCACAAGTTACGGATCCATTTACAACACCTGAACTAAATGGTACATTTAACGGATGGTGTGGGAATTGTAATGCCATGAGTGATGCTGATGGTGATAATGTTTGGGATGTAACTGTTGCTTTGAATGTTGGAGATACCATTGAATATAAGTACTCAGCAGATTCTTGGACTATTCAAGAGATGAATGACCCCAATGCACCATGTACTAATGGAGATCCTACATATACTAATAGAGTATACGTAGTTCCATCATCAGACGCAACTATAGGTGAGGTTTGTTGGGGTAGTTGTGATCCATGTTCAAATGGAATCAATAACGGATTAGCTGATATGATGATTTATCCAAATCCTGCTGATGAAATAATCAATATATCATCTAGAGATCAAATAAGTAAAGTTGTTGTTAAAGATGTATTAGGAAAAGAAATATTACANATTTCTACTTCTACTAACTTCTATCAGCTTGATGTTTCTAAGTTAGCATCAAACATTTACTATGTTGAAACATGGAATGGTACCAAGTGGTTCAAAGAAAGAATAATGGTTACGCATTAATCATATNAATATAAATATTAACAAGAGCGGAAAATTTCCGCTCTTTTTTTTAAATTGTTCTTAGTGAACTACTCAATTTATTTTCGCTTATTAGTTTTTACATCTTTATCACTTTTTTATGTGAAAAATCAATGTCAAGATTTATTACTTGGCGATTATGTTCCAGGCAATGGAATTACATTTTCAAGTAGTGATAATAATTATAAAGTAGTACTAAGAGGTTATTCCCAAAGTTTATTTGAATCTAAAAGGTTCTATTATGATTCATCAGGATTCTTTGACAATACAACTTACAATAGATTTAGAGCAAGAAGAGTTAGGTTAAGACTCTCAGGAAAACAATCTAATCCAGGTTTTAGTTATAGACTACAATTGAATTTAGCTGAATCAGAAGTTGAGAATGATGTATTATCTAATGTTTTATGGGATGCTTGGGTTGGTTATAATATTACAAAGTATTACAGGGTTAGTTTTGGTCAAAAATCCTCACCAACAGATAATATAGAAGTTTTAATGGCTTCTAACACCCTCCAATTACCCGAAAGAAGTAGATTGACAGGGGCATTTTCTAATATCAGAGAAATTGGCTTGTTTTTAGATGGAAGAAATAATATTGTTGGTTCAAGAATGGTAATAAAACCTTCNTTAAACATTACAACTGGTGATGGATATGGATATAAATTTTATTCCAAAGATTACGGTGGTCTAAAGTATGGAGCTAGAATAAATTTCCTTCCATTTGGTTTATTCCGAAATTTTGGACAATTCCGACAAGGAGATTTGGTTAGAGAAATATCACCAAAATTATTGATTGGTNTTAGTGCAAGCTATAATGATGGAATTACAAGCCGAAGAGGTAGAAGAAATGGTGACTTTATATACTATACAATATTAGGTAGTGATACTTCATATCAGTTACCTGATTTTTTTAAGTTTGGTGCTGATATATTATTTAAATANAGAGGTTTTTCTTTTCTAGGAGAATTCGTACACACTAAAGCTTTTATTTCAGATGACATTACTCACAGAAATGATCGATATAATAACCCGGATAATTTAACTACAAATTTTAGAACATNTANCCCTGCAGATTATGTGAGGACTCAAATGATGCTTGGGAGTGGNATTAATTTACAAGCAGGTTATATTTTTAGATCTTTATTTTCAATTGATGGAAGGTTTACTTTGCTAATTCCAGATGATCTTTCATTTTTAAATAATTCTCTTTTTTACAACAGAAATAAATATTATGAAATAGGAATAAGTAAATATTTCACCAAGAATTATTCATTCAAAATACAAACTTCATATCGTTTTATTGATGATGCAGGTTTAAGACATCCTAATCATGAAAGAGAAGAATTTAACGGAAGTGAAGGAGTTTTTTATTTAATGGTTCAATTGGCATTCTGATGAAACTTAAATATATCATATTAATATTTATTTTTTGTCATCAAAATATTTTGAGTCAAGACCCCAAGAAAATAACTGATCAATTTTTCCCAGANTTAGATATTCATGTTCCAACTCCAGCATTATCNAAAAAAAAGGGATTTACTAATTATAAAGAATTATTGTTTTTTCTTGATGAATTAAAGAATAAAAACCCNTCCTTATTTAATTATAAATTCATTGGTAAATCTCAAAAAGGTAAAGAAATTCCAATGGTGTTNATAGGAGATTCTTCTAAAAANAATATTAAAATTTGTTACATGGCNGGGTTACATGGAAATGAACCTGCTAGCACAGAGGGTATTTTACTTCTCATGCATAATTTATTGAATGAAGATTCTNTATCNGGATTNCTTAAACATATTAATCTTGCTATNATCCCTATGGCAAATATTGATGGTTATGAAAAACAAAGTCGTTATGCAGCAAATGGTCAAGATTTAAANCGNGANCAAACTAAGTTANCTAACCCCGAAATGAATGCTATTAAAAAGGCAATTAATNATTTTTCTCCTGAAGTTATGGTTGATTTTCATGAATATAAGCCTTACAGAGTGGANTTTGTAAAATTTGGTGAATATGGTACAACTTCCATGTANGACTGNATGTTTTTATANTCAGGAAATTTAAATGTATGTCCATTGATAAAAGAGACAATAGAAGATAAATTTTTACCNATTGCTCAAAATGAACTTGACATCTATGATTTAAAATATCATAATTACCTTTCTTCAAAGCATAACAATAATAAAATTTATTTNAANCTNGGATCTGTTAGTCCCCGATCTAGCGCTACTTCTTTTGCTTTAAGTAATTGTATTTCAATGTTAATGGAAATTAGAGGGGTTGGTTTAAATAGAACATCATTTAAAAGAAGAATTTTCACCACATACTTATTAGCACAATCATTTCTAAAAACAGCAAATAGTGAAAACATNTACGTTAAAAGNCAAATTAGGTCATGCTCTAATTTCCCTGATGAAATAGTTGTTAAATACAATAAAGAAAAAACACCTTATCAACTAGATATGATAGACGTATATAATCAAAAAATAATCCCTGTTGATATAGTTTTATATAATGGTTTAAAATGTGAAAAAGTACAGACAAGAAAACGTCCTAAGTATTACATTATTGAAAAAGACCTTTCAATTGTAGCCGATAAATTAAGCACATTAGGATTAGATATTGATACTTTAAAATTTGATGAATTATTAGAAGTAGANTCCTACAATATTATTTCTCAAAGTGAATCTCCTACACTTTTTCAAGGATTTTATGAAAATATTGTAACAGCACAAATTGAAAATAAAAATNTAGTNTTTGAAAAAGGAACATTTATAGTTCCAATGAATCAACGAAGATCAAACCTAGCTGTAGAAACTTTGGAGCCTGAGATGTTATCAGGTTTTTTAAGATTTAATGTCATTCAACCTGATGATATTTCTAAAATCCATCGTTATGTTTTAAATAAAGAATTATGAAGAGTCGAATATTATTACTCATATTGGCAATAGTTTTTGTTTCTAAGAACTATTCACAAGTTTCACTTGACATTAGTGATGCTAATTTTGAACATCAAAATAAATTAGACTTCACAATAGGGAATGGTCTTTCATTTAACTTTAATGATAGTAATCATGTCTTTAAAATAGGGGGTATGATTCAGTCAAGTTATATAAATAATAGACATACTATTGCTGATTTAACTCCCACNAATTTAATAGGTATAAAGAGGTCATATTTTAATTTATCAGGTTTTATGAATAAAGGATTGTTTTCATTTTTAATTCAAACTAATTTCAGTGAATCCTCTCCATTATTAGATGCTTGGGTGGCTTATCATCCTTACGAAAATTTACATTTTTACTTTGGACAAAGAATGACTCCTTGTAACAATTTATCCATGCAGTATATGGAATATGATTTACANTTTTCTTCCAGAAATTACTTGAGTAAAAATTTTTCTGAAACCGGTAGAGAATTTGGNTTTTTCATGGAGTCAAATTTTGAATTGGGNAAACTTGGTATTGAGCCTATTTTAGCAATTACAAGTGGAGATGGTATAAATTCTTTTGGACAGAATTCTTTAGATTCAGATGTTGGTGGGTTTAAATATGGTGCAAGACTGAATTTATATCCTATGGGCTTTTTTAAACCAGGAAATAAGAATGTTGGACATGATATTATGAAAGAAGAGAATNTAAAGCTTTTAATTGGGGCCTCATCTTCTTTAAACGTTGGAGCAAGTCATAAAGTTGGGGAAGGACATTTTAATCAAGAATTTATTACTGATGGGACATTTCAATTTTATGACAGTGATTCTTTGGGTTTGGTCCGTTATCCCAATTATTTGAAAAACAATTTAGATTTTAGCCTGAAGTATAAGGGTTTTAATGCACTAGTTGAATATGTCAATACAGCAGCTTATAACTTACAAGGATCTGCATTAAATAACAACGCATCTGTTTTGTTAGATACTACTCAAATAAGTGAGTTTTTGGTATTGGGTAATGCTTATAATGTNCAATTAGGATATGTTTTTAAATATGATTTTTCTTTGGATTTAAGATATGGCCAGTCCTTTAAAGAATTTTCATTTAATAGTAATTCAATTTTAAGAAACTATGATAGTATGGGAGTTGGTCTAACTAAATATTTTTCAAATAGGGCNGTTAAGACGCAGTTACTTGCTAGATATATAAATTTCTATGAAAACACCGATTTGAATCAATTAACCATAGAATGTTTATTGCAAATAAAATTCTAATTCTTATCTCTCTAAGTAAGTTATTNTTTCAGCAATTTTTTGTGCAGTTTCAGCTGCTTTAGTTTCGGTAATAATGTAATATATTTTTTTANCTTCTATATTTTNACCTTCAAACCTTCTTGGAAGNCCAATAGGCGAATCNCCAGTTAGCATACTGTAAAAAACACATGCAATCAAATAAGTGGCATTTGGAGAAGGATGTTTTTGATCATCCATATAGAGGTCTAATTCTGGATAATTTTCTTCAGCATATGAAATAGCATTTCCNGCTGGTACATAGGTGGCATTGAAAGAAGAAGCCAATGAATCAAGTTTAAACATCGTATTTGAATTTCTATTTTTTGAAATATCCTTTAAATAAGGGTATTCCCATGTACCATATATAAAAGGTTTTGTTTTATGTAAAGAGGCTANTTCAGTAAATAACTTTAAATATTTTGCACAAGTATCAGTTTCTAGCAGGGGATATGTACTATGATCATTGAATACAACAAAATCATAACTATCAAGATTGTAATTTTCNTTAATATGATAATTCCAATGTTCTTTTAATTTACTACCACCAATCGTTTTTTGATCAACACTTATTTTAATGCCTTTGTGTTCAAACATCATTTCTAAAACTTGTGGCAAATTCCAGTAAAAAGTAAAGCTATTACCAATCATTAAGAGCTTTTGTTTCTTTTCCTCTTTAATATTAGGGTGTTCTATGACTTTTGGTGAGTTACATGCAAGAGTAACAGCTAAAAAAGGTAGTAAAATAAAATATTTAGAAAGGCGAACCATCTACTCTAGTTCCAGGTGAAAATAAAACTCCAGTAATCACTGTAGCATGCTGTTCAAAATCTCCTGTTAGGTCAGGTGATCTAGTGTATGATTCGTTTGGGTTATTAGAAAGAGGTTCAACATCAAACTCTAAAATNATATTATTTAAACTATCTGTTAATGTCATGACATCTCCAGAATTATTGAGATTCATNACAGCATTTGAAGATGTTAAAACAATNGAGTTACCAAATAATCCAGATGGAGAACCACCACCAAATACTACAAGTGATTTCCCTGAAGATAAAAAGGTATTTGCTGGAAATTGGTGATTGGGAGTTCCTAAATTAAGATTTTCAGTGTCAAAAATTTTACAATAGCTTAGATCTATACATGAGTCTGATATATTCACAAATTCAACGAATTCATCTTCATTTGGGTCTCGAACTCCATCATTATTAGCATCGCCTGGTAATCCAGATGGTGGATCGTAGAGCACTTCGTTTATTATAAAGCCAGAAATATTAGCATTTAAATATACTGTATCAAGATCTGTGTTAGTTGTATCAACAGGATTTATGGGCTCTGTAATGGGTTCAACATCTGTTGTTTTTGCACAATTAATTTGTAAGAAAAGNAAACTAAAAGAAAATAATAGAGTTGTAAATTTTGAAATACTGTGCATGATAANCTTATTTACCAAATATAAAGATTAATTTAACGCTATGAGAAAAATAGTATCTGTCTTCCTTTTGATGCTAATTTTGGTAAATTGTAGAAAGCCAATTGATCCAAGCTCGTCTAACTTTCTTTTAGAAAACAACAANGGACAATTTCAATTTGATGATTACACCCCATTGTCTGATAAGCCAGTTTCAATTCATTATTATATACCTGATTTTATAGATAGATCTAATGCTCCAATATTATTTGTTTTTCCTGGTATGAACAGGAATGCTAACACATATAGAGATACTTGGGTTAGTCTTGCAGATGAAAAAGGAATTATGATATTTTCATTTGAATTCTCAACAACATATTTNCCAAACAGTATTTCTTATCAACAAGGATTTGTAATTGATGAAAATGGAACTTTAATTGATGAAAGTTTATGGTCTTTTTCTGTAGTTGAACCTGTTTTTGATTTTATAAAAGAGTCCTTAAGCTATAATCTAAATTACTATGATGTTTTTGGTCACTCTGGAGGTGCTCAATTTGTACATNGATATATTTTATTTAAACCTTTTTCNAGANTNAGAAAAGCAATTGCGGCCAATTCTGGGTGGTATACTNTTCCAGACACCACAATTAATTATCCNTATGGTTTGAACGGTNTGAATTACAGTAACANAAATCTAATTCATTCTTTTGGTAAAAATTTAGAAATTCATTTGGGATTGCTAGATAATAATCCTAATGATCCAAGTTTGAGAAAGACTCCNGAAGCTAATGCTCAAGGTTTACATAGGCTGGACAGAGGCAGGTATTTTATGATAAAAAGCGATTCAATTGCACAGTCCCACAATAGTTCTTTTAACTGGGTAAAAAAAGAGGTCCCCAATGTTGCTCATGATCATGCAGGCATGTCTGTCTATGCTGCTGATGAGCTATATTAAATTTCAAAGTTATAACCAGANCGTTTTAGTTTAAGGTATTTTTCCTTATCAAATTGAAATAATTTTGCTGGTCTATGAGAAACACTTTTTTGATTTTTTCCAGTATCAATAAGNAATTTCATGGAATTAATTTTCTTTCTNAAGTTCCTTTTGTCAAATTTTCTTTCCAAAATCACCTCATATAAGTTTTGAAGTTGTGAAAGGGTGAACCTTTCCGGTAATAACTCAAAACCGACAGGTTTATTTTGNACACTTTGAACTAGATGAGCTTTACAAGAAGCAAATATTTTGTTATGNTCAAATGCAAGCTCNCCAATTCTTTGAACATCATGCCATTTTGCTTCAGCAGCATAGGAAGATGGGCTATTATTGATGTTAAGCGGTGATAATTCATGTTGGTCAATTTTCATTAAGCTATAATGAGAAATGGTAAAAACTCNACCAAGNGGGTGACGACCAACATCACCAAAAGTTTTTACCTGTTGGGTATATATGTTNTCAAGACCAGTTAAGTCTAATAAAACTCTGTCTACGGCATCGTCAATACCTTCTTTTGGATGTACTAGGTCTCCAGGAAGTGCCCAATAATTATTGTAAGGATTAACACCTCTTTTAATTAAAAGAACCTTCAAATTTGTATCGTCATAGCCAAATATGACACAATCTACAGAAACCGAATAATTGAAATTGTTACTTTCCATCATTCTAATATAATATATTATTTCTTTACGTTANTNTTAACAGATTTAAAATACGCTNTTGCGGTCATTTAAACACCCTGTCCTTACCAAAAAACTCTGGAGATTGAATAGAAATTACTTTCATAGGATTTCTTGATTCAACNATAACACCATGCCAGGTGTTTTTAGGAACAATAATCAAATCACCAGTTTTAACATTATATAAACTATCAGCTAATTGAAATTTACCTTTTCCTTGTTTGATATAAACATGTTCAGTATGGTTTATGTGTTTGTGAATTTTCACTTTTTTTTTAATCCATATTGCAAATGTAGTAGCATCAGAATTAGTTGATAATTTGGTAATGCTAATGTTATCATAATCTTCATTTATAGGCTCTATTTTATCAGTTGAGGAGACAAATTCCTGAGCATTAGAATGGTTGAATAAAAACATCAATAGGATAAGATTTAATATTTTCATAGAAGTGTAATGTTTTCAAATTGTTTATGACCATTTATAAAGTCTATTGAAGATGTCCTTTTTTTACCCTCAACTTGAACTTCAAGTAATTTGATTGCATTTGAATTAGTGCCAACATAACAGTTTTTCCCTTTAATAATCATGTGTCCCGCAGGGATTTTTAAATCGCTTAAACTTGCATCGAAAAGCTTAAAGTTTAATGTTTTTTCAGCAAATTGAATTTTACACCATGAAGAAGGGTAGGGAGAGAGCCCTTTAATCTTATTTANAATTACATTACCGGATTCATTCCAATCAATTTTTGTNTTGGCTTTTGTTAATTTTGGAGCTAGTTTTAATTCTATTCCATCTGTTATTTGTTTTCTAGGTTCTAGACTATTATTTTGGAGATTATCTATTGTTTTTAAAACTAAATCTTTACCTAACAACATTAATTTATCATGTAATGTACCAGCATTATCGNTNGGGTTTATTTCTGNTTTTTCGTACATTAAAATGTTTCCTGTATCTATTTTGTCATCAATTAGAAAGGTGGTTACTCCAGTGTAAGATTCCCCATTGATTATTGCCCAATTTATTGGCGCGGCTCCTCTATATTGAGGCAATAGTGAAGCATGAAGATTAAAAGTGCCCATCTTAGGCATACTCCACACTATNTTTGGCATCATTCTAAAAGCAACAACTACAAAAAGATCAGCTTCAAGTTGTGATAGTGATGATATAAATGACTCATCTTTTAGGTTTTCTGGTTGATGAAGCAATAAGTTGTGTTCTTCTGCATATTTTTTGACTGAAGATGATTGTAATTTTTTCCCTCTTCCNGCAGGTTTGTCAACTGATGTTACTACACCNACAATTTCGTGATTACTTTGATTGATAGNCTCTAATGAAGCCACAGCAAAATNTGGTGTGCCAAAAAAAACAATTTTCATATTAATAAACTTTAATAACTAACCCTTTTAAATACTCACTTTCAGGGTGATAAATATTAACAGGGTGATCTTGAGGTTGGTGAAGTTGATGTAATATAGAAACTTTCCTGTTAGCAACAATGCTAGCAGATAAGATAATGTGTTTAAATAACTCATTGTCAATTACTTGAGAGCATGAAAATGTAAATATTAACCCTCCTGATTTTACCTTTTCAATGGCTCTCGTATTTAATCGCTTATACCCCTGAACGGCTTTATTTTTGGACTTAATATGTTTAGCAAATGCAGGTGGGTCAAGAATGATTANATCAAAATCTTCTGGTAAGTTTTTGATGTAATCCATGGCATCTTGTGTTATAGATTTGTGTTTTTGTTGTAGTTTTTTATNAAGTAGTGCTACATTTTCTTCTACTAACTCCATTGCCTTTTTAGAACTGTCTAGTGAATGAACTTCTTTTGCCCCAGCATTAAGTGCATAAATGGAAAATCCGCCAGAATAACAAAAAGTATTTAAAACTTTTTTGTCTTTACTCATAGCTGNAAGTAATTTTCTATTTTCTCTTTGGTCAATAAAAAAACCTGTTTTTTGACCTGTCTCCCAATTTATAATAAACTGGTTGCCATTTTCGGTAGCTACTATTTGGTTATCATCGACTTTTTTAAGTAGATATTCATTCTTTACGTTGAATTCTTGCTTAAAACTCNCAGGAATGGTGTTTTCACTTTTATCATAAATTACATCAATTTCAGGCATTAATTTGGCTAAAATTTTTGCAAACTGAGATCTCAATNTCCACATTCCAATAGAATGAAATTGTATNACCATCACATTGTTGTATACATCAATAATGCATCCAGGCATATCATCACCTTCAGCATGAACCAGTCTATAAATATTATTGTGTTTGTTTATATTTAAAGAAGTTAATCTATGTTGAATAGCTCTTTCTAACTTTAATTTCCAGTAACTCTCATTAATCTCAACAGCGCTAAATTCAAATAATCGAACCGCTATACTTCCTTCATTGTAATGGCCATATCCAAGAAATCTTCCTTTGTTATTGATTATTTCAACAATATCCCCATTAATAATACCTTGTTCAATATTTTTAATTGCACCAGAAAAAACCCATGGATGTCTNCGTAGTATAGATTTTTCTTTTGTTGGTTTTAATGTTACTTTCTTATGCATTGAAATCTTNTGTATCAATTCTTAAATTAGTACGCAAATTAAATGATTTTATGAAGTTTGGGCAAGTAACAAACCTAGATAGTATTGAATTTNACCTACCTGAAATACCAAATAGGACAAAAGANCTATTGAATAAATCTACATCTGAAAAAAGTGTAAAATTTTACTTTGGTGCNCCNGGGTGGTCTGATATNAANTATAAGGGAAATATTTACCCAAGAAAAACTTCTTCAGCAAAAATGCTTATTGAATATGCCAANCAATTCAANAGCATTGAATTTAATGGTACAAGATATGGAGTTCCAAAATTGNCAACAGCAGAAAAGTGGAAAGATAAAGTAAACAAAGACTTTAAATTTTCTATGAAATTACCTCAACTCATCACTCATAGAAAAAATATAAATGATATTGAGTCTTATCAAAAAATAGATGAATTTTTATTGTTGTGGGATAACATTGTGCATTATTCAGGGGTAAATTTTGCTGTAATGGCCAATTATTTCCGATCAGATAAATTCAATGATTTAGCTAAGTTCGTTCAATATTGGCCTAAAGAAGTTCCTCTTGCAATTGAACTTAGAGATCAAAGTTGGTTTAATCTAAAAATGTCTCAAAGCTGGCATGAACTATTTTATGAAAATCGTATTATTCCAGTTATTACGGATACACCAGGTAGGAGAGATGTCCTTCATTTTAACTTGACCAATAATCATTTGTTTGTCCGATATGTTGGAGACTTTAGTCATGAATCTGATAAAAAACGTATTGAACAATGGGTCAATCGTATAAGTGAATTAGTAAGCATGGGCGTTAATCATATTTGGTTCTATGTTCATCAACCTGGTGAAAACCGTGAGAGGATATTACAGTTCTATAACTATATGCTTCCTTTAATCAATACATCTTTAGACCTAAATATTCCTTTGTTGGTAGATTACAGTAAAGCTTAAATGTAACCCATAACCTTGTAGGTGTAATATCCTATGATTTCATGAAATAAGACTTTCCATTTAAATAAAATGTTGGATTGAGGTATTAAAATAGTTTCTAAATCAAAATGCGTTTTTTCAGCTTCTTTACAAAATGGAGTTACATTCAATCCTGTTTGGGTAAAACAAGCCATTGATCTTCTCATATGATAGTCTGAGGTAATTAATAAGCAAGTCTTCTTTTGTCTTTCATTATTAATTAATTCAGTGGTAAAAACAGCATTTTCATAGGTGTTCTTTGATTTTGTTTCAGTGATTATATCTTTTGCTTTAATATCAATACTTTCAAGATATGACTTAAGAATTTCTGCTTCTTTCAT
>PBXW01000047.1 GCA_002727735.1 Crocinitomicaceae bacterium | reverse complement strand
TTTTGTCATGTGAACCATATTCTTCTGCCTTTTGGGCCATTAAACCAACATTGGAAACACTACCCATTAAAGCAGGATTAAAAGCACCATTCTTCTTACAAAACTCTATTGTTGCTTTGTAAATACTGGAATAACTCCTGTCTGGAATAACGGCTTTTGTATCTTGTAATTGCCCACTTTTATTCCACATCATTCCGGAACTTCTTATCATTGCAGGCATAGATGCATCAATAATTACATCACTAGGAACATGAAGATTAGTTATTCCATTGTCTGAGTCAACCATAGCTAAGTCAGGAAGATTATTACCCAAACTACTTAATTCCATGTTTATTTCATTTCTTAATGAAGATGGTAATTCATTAATCTTTGCAAATAAATTACCTGAACCGTTGTTTACGTCAACGCCTACTTTTTCCAGCTCTTTTCCAAATTTATTAAAGATAGATTTATAAAAAACTGAAACGCATTTCCCGAAAATAATAGGATCAGACACTTTCATCATGGTGGCTTTCATATGTAGTGAAAACAAAAGATTCTCTTCCTTGGCAGATTGTATTTCCTCTTCAAAGAAAGAACCCAATTTACTCATATTCATGCATGCTGAATCTATAATCTCACCATCTAATAAGGATAAGTTATCCTTAAGCGTATCAACATCGCCATCTTGACTATTAAAGACAATTTTTACTGTTTCGCTCTTATTACATGTATGAGATTTTTCAGTTCCAAAAAAATCACCGTCAGGCATGCTCGAAACGTGAGTTTTTGAATTTTCTGACCAATCACCCATGGAATGAGGATTCTTTTTTGCGTAATTTTTAACCGCTTTAGGGGCTCTTCTATCAGAATTTCCTTCTCTTAAAACTGGATTTACAGCACTTCCTTTAACTTTATCATAAGTGGCTTTAATTGCTCTTTCTTCTTCGGAATTTGGTTCTTCTGGATAATTTGGTATGGCAAATCCTTTTTGCTGCAATTCTTTTATTGCAGATGTTAATTGTGGTACTGAAGCACTTATATTAGGTAACTTTATAATGTTAGCCTCATCTTTTTTAGCTAATTCTCCTAAATAATTTAGGTCATCTTCTACAACCTGGTTACTATCAAGACTGTTTGGAAACTGAGATAAAATTCTCGCAGCAAGAGATATATCCTTTAAAACTATTTTAACTCCAGCTTGTTTAGTAAAAGCATTCACAATAGGTAAAAATGAATAGGTAGCTAAAGCAGGAGCTTCGTCTGTTTTAGTATAACAAATTATTTTAGAATCACTCATGGTTAAATTTTATAATTGACAAAGAAACAACAAAACATCTATTTTAAAAGATATTTTTTTAAATCTACTCTACTTCCATTAAATAAATTTAGATCAACTGGGCCTTTTATTCCATCAATGGAACCATTATCTGAAAATTGCCATATTGACCAAGTTGAATTTTTCAAGGGTGTCTTAACATTGTTGTAATTGGCTATCCAAAGGACATNATCACTAAACTCACCCTTTAAATGGTCATTATAATAGTGAGCTCCAGTGTATATAATAGGCTTTATTCCATAATGAGACTCCACAATAGAGAGCCAATTTTTAATGCCAATTTTTAAACTCTTTATACTTTGTACTTTACTTACTTTTTCAATATCTAAAATTGGAGGAAAATCACCTGGAGATAGTTTTACATTTTTTATATAATTTCTAGCTTGTGATGTAGAATTTTCATTTGGCCTGTAATAATGATAAGCTCCTCTAATTACACCATTTTTTTTAGCTTCTCTAAAATTAGAGGTGAAATATCTGTCTCTATGGTCTTTNCCAGCTGTNGATCTAATGATTACGAACTCAGCAGAATGTCCTTCATTTATTTGATCTATACTATTCCAGTTGATTATGCCTTGATATTCAGAAACATCAAAACCATATACNTAGTCTCCTAATGGTATTACTGGAGCATGAAACCATTGATTATAGTACTTTNTTAAATGGTTTAGAAAATTTGGAGTTGTGTATAATTGAGAAGCTACATAAAAAAGGTTTATTGCAAGTAACAGAAAAAACCATTTCTTATAACGATTTCCTTTTCTACTCTTTGCCATTCATTAGCCCTTCAAAAACTTAAAATCATTANCTGGGAAATAAGCTGTTGATCCTAGTTGCTCCTCAATCCTTAATAGTTGATTGTATTTTGCCATTCTATCAGATCTTGAGGCTGAACCTGTCTTAATTTGACCTGTATTTAACGCCACTGCTAAATCAGCAATAGTATTATCNTCGGTTTCTCCACTTCTATGACTCATCACTGAAGTATAGCCATTTTTTGAGGCTAAATTAACTGCATCGATAGTCTCAGATAAACTACCNATTTGATTCACTTTAATTAAAATAGAATTNGCAGTATCTTCATCAATACCCTTTTGTAATCGTTTGGTATTGGTCACAAATAAATCATCACCNACTAANTGGCATTTATCTCCAACTTTTTCCGTTAATAATTTCCANCCATTCCAGTCATCTTCATCCAAACCATCTTCTATAGAAATAATTGGATATTTTTTTACCCAATCAGTCCAAAAAGAAACTAAGTCATTAGAATCCATAATGTCACCCGTTGACTCAAAGGTGTATTTACCTGATTTTTTATCGTAAAATTCTGAAGATGCTGCATCAAGAGCAATCCAAATGTCTTCTCCGGGTCTATAGCCAGCTGATTCTATCGCTTTTAATACTACTTCTACAGCTTCTTCATTTGACCCAAGTGCAGGCGCAAAACCACCCTCATCTCCAACNTTNGTAGACATCCCATTTTGTTTTAACACANTTTTCAAATGATGAAATACTTCCGTACCCATTCTCAATGCTTCACTAAATGAAGATGCACCAAATGGCATAACCATAAATTCTTGAATATCTATCTTATTATCTGCATGAGAACCNCCATTTAAAATATTCATCATAGGTACAGGTAANGTAGTAGCATTTACTCCTCCTAAATAACTATATAAAGGNCTTCCTAATTCAGAAGCAGCAGCCTTTGCACAAGCCATNGANACTCCNAGAATGGCATTTGCACCAAGCTTAGATTTNTTTGGAGAACCATCTAAATGNATCATTTTTTGGTCTATCACTCTTTGTTCATAAATGGAAAACCCTTTTAGTTCATCACTAATTACAGTATTTACATTTTGAACTGCTTTTAAAACACCTTTACCTAAATAAATTCCTTTGTCTCCGTCTCTAAGTTCAACCGCCTCATGAACTCCTGTTGAGGCACCAGATGGAACTGCTGCCCTACCAAAACCGCCATTAGATGTGTATACATCAACTTCAAGTGTAGGATTACCTCTTGAATCTAAAATTTGTCTGCCGTGAATATATTCTATAAATCCCATTATTTCTATTTAACTAATTCTAACTTACTTTTTGCAACTATATCAACAAATTGATCAAATAAATATCTTGAATCATTTGGACCTGGTGAAGATTCAGGATGATACTGAACTGAAAATGCTTTTTTACCCTTTACTGAAATGCCAGCTACAGTTTGATCATTTAAATGAATATGTGTTAATTCAATATTTTTATTTTCATCAACAGCTGATTTTTTTACTACAAAACCATGGTTTTGTGAGGTAATTTCACATTTACTGGTTAATATATTTTTAACTGGATGATTTATTCCTCTGTGCCCATTATGCATTTTTTCAGTTTCTAAACCTTGGGATATAGATAATATTTGATGCCCTAAGCAAATACCAAAAATAGGGTAATCTTTATCAACCAATTGCTTAACAACTTCTATTTGCTCAATCAATGGTTCTGGATCTCCTGGACCATTAGAAAGCATAATTCCATCAGGACCAAAGGCCTCAATCTCAGATAAACTAACATTGTAAGGAAATACTTTAACTGTACAATCTCTTTCAACCAAACATCTTATAATATTCTTTTTGACACCATAATCTATTAGCGCAATTTTATATTGTCCATTCCCTTCTGTATAAGATTCTTTTGTAGATACTTTTGAAGCCAATTCTAACCCTTTCATATTTGGAGCATCATTCAATCTTGATTTCAAATCATCGATAGAATAAATTTCAGATGAAATAATTGCATTTTGAGCACCATTCTCTCTAATATGACTTATTAATGCTCTCGTATCAACATCTTTAATTCCAACAATGTTATCCTTAACCAAAAAATCATGAAGTAAAGTAGATTGATTGCCATATCTTGAGTAATGATTAGCAAATTTTTTAACTACTAAGCCTTTAATTTGAGAACGATTTGATTCAATCTCCATATCATGAGCACCATAATTACCGATATGAGCATTTGCCATAGTAATTATCTGTCCATAGTATGAAGGATCCGTGAAAATTTCTTGATAGCCGGACATTCCAGTATTGAAAGCAATCTCACCAGTGGTTGTTCCAATCATTCCACAAGCATTGCCATGAAATACTTTTCCATCAGCTAATAAAAGTATGGCAGGTGTATTTTTAGTTTGCATGCTACAAAATTAATTTTTAGTTGAAATTCTTATAATTTATTTATGAACAAAAAAAAGGGTAGTTATTAATAACTACCCTTTATAAACTAAATTTTTTGTTTCATCTTAGTCTTTCTTTTTATCATCTTCAGCAGAATCATCTGCATTTTCATCTGAAGATTCCTCTCTTTTCTCAGCTTTTACTTCTATCAGTAGCAGGAGTTTCCTCAGCAGGAGTTTCTTTTGCCTCTACTTTTTCGCTAGTTGAATCAACATCATCTGTTTTAGTAATGACTTCTTCAACAGAAGCTGTTTCAGTTTCTTCATTTGTAGCAGTTGCTGGAGCAGAAGATTCATTAGAAGTAGATTTCTTACCNCCTCTTCTTCTTGTCTTCTTCTTTTTAGCTTGATCTTTAGTTAATAATTCATTAAAATCAACCAGTTCTATCATTGCCATCTCTGCATTATCTCCTAATCTGTTGTTCAGTTTAATGATTCTAGTGTATCCACCAGGTCTATCACTAATTTTAGGAGCAACATCTCTAAATAATGTAGAAGAAGCTTTTTTATCATTCAAATAACTAAAAACAACTCTTCTNTTATGCGTAGTATCATCTTTAGATTTAGTAATCAAAGGCTCCACATATTTTCTAAGTGCTTTTGCTTTTGCAAGAGTCGTATTTATTCTTTTATGTTCAATCAATGAGCAGGCCATATTGGCTAACATAGCGCTTCTATGTGNCTTCTTTCTGCTCAAATGATTTATTTTCTTACCGTGTCTCATATCAATTTATTTAATACGTCCTACGAATTAGTCTCTATCTAATTTATATTTAGAAACATCCATACCAAATGACAATCCTTTTGATTCAATTAAGTCATCTAATTCCGTTAAAGACTTTTTACCAAAGTTTCTAAACTTCAATAAGTCATTTTTATTGTAAGCAACTAATTCTCCTAAAGTTTCTACATCTGCNGCTTTAAGACAATTTAAAGCTCTNACTGAAAGATCCATGTCTACCAATCTTGTTTTTAACAACTGTCTCATNTGTAATGAAGTTTCATCAAACTCTTCAGTTTCAGATTTTTCATCCTCGTCTAAAGTAATTTTCTCNTCAGAGAATAACATGAAATGGTGAATTAAAATTCTAGCNGCTTCTTTTAAAGCTTCTTTAGGATGAATTGAACCGTCAGTNTCTATGTCAAAAATTAATTTTTCATAATCAGTTTTTTGNTCAACTCTNTAATTGTCNACTGTNTATTTTACATTTCTAATTGGNGTAAAAATGGCATCAGTAAATATTGTNCCAACAGCTGCAGTTTCAGTCTTATTCTCCTCAGCAGGAACATAACCTCTTCCTTTTTGGATAGTAATCTGCATGTTTAACTTAACTGATTTCTCCATGTGACAGATTACGTGATCTGTGTTTAACACTTGAAATGATGAAGTGAATTTACCAATATCTCCAGCAGTAAAAGTCTCTTGACCTGAAACTGTAATGTTAACTTCTTCAGTTTCTGAATCTTCAATTTGTCTTTTAAATCTAACCTGCTTTAAATTAAGAACCATTTCGGTTACATCTTCTACAACACCTTTAATGGTTGAAAATTCATGATCAACACCTTCTACTTTAATGGAAGTTATTGCAAAACCTTCAAGAGAGTTTAATAATATTCTTCTTAATGCATTACCTACAGTAATACCATATCCTGGTTCTAATGGTCTGAATTCAAACTGACCTCTAAAGTCAGAAGATTCTAACATAATTACCTTTTCTGGTTTTTGGAAATCTAAAATTGCCATGTTTTATTTTTTATTTTAAACTCTATTATTTAGAGTAAAGTTCTACAATTAATTGTTCTTTAATATTTTCTGAGATTTGTTCTCTTGTGGGCTCAGCCTTCACTTCACCAGTTAGATTTGAACTATCCCAAAGTAACCACTCAATAACACTGTTATCATTGTTTAATGATGCTGTGATTACTTGTAATGATTTGGATTTTTCTCTAACTCCAATAACATCACCAACTCTTAAACTGTAAGATGGAATATTTACAATTTTACCATTTACTGTAATGTGTCTGTGAGTAACCAATTGTCTAGCACCTCTTCTTGATGGAGAAATTCCTAATCTGAATACAACATTATCTAATCTCATTTCACATAACTGAAGTAAGATTTCACCAGTAATACCAGATTTTGAAGAAGCCTTTTTGAACATGTTGGAAAACTGTCTTTCCAAAATACCATAGGTATATTTTGCTTTTTGCTTCTCTGCTAATTGGATAGCATATTCTGATCTTTTCATCCTCCTTTTATTTGGCCCATGAACTCCTGGAGGATAATTTTTCTTTTCTAACGCTTTATCAGGACCATATATTGGCTCTCTGAACTTTCTAGCGATTTTTGATTTGGGACCTGTATATCTTGCCATTTTATTTATTTTTTGAAAAGAGATTCATGAATTAAGGTCATTATCCTTCGATGATCATCTTTTCTGGTTTATTTGATTTATACTCTTCTCTTTTTAGGTGGTCTACAGCCATTATGAGGAATTGGAGTCACATCAACTATTTCAGTAACTTCAATACCATTATTATGGATACTTCTGATAGCAGATTCTCTACCTGCACCAGGACCTTTTACAAAAACTTTAACTTTTCTTAATCCAAATTCAAAAGCTTCTTTAGCACAATCCTCAGCAGCAACTTGTGCAGCATAAGGTGTATTCTTTTTAGATCCTCTGAAACCCATTTTACCTGCTGATGACCAAGAAATTACTTGACCTTTATCATTACAAAGTGAAATGATGATGTTGTTAAAAGAAGCTTGTATATGAGCTTCTCCAACTGGATTAATTTGTACGTTCTTTTTCTTTTTTGTTTGCTTAGCCATACTACTTAAACTTTAGAATTATTTAGTTGCTTTTTTCTTGTTTGCAACAGTTTTTCTCTTTCCTTTTCTAGTCCTAGAATTATTTTTAGTTCGTTGTCCTCTTAGAGGCAATCCTACTCTATGACGTATACCCCTCTGAGCTCCAATATCCATCAATCTCTTGATATTTAACTGAACTTCAGACCTTAGAGCGCCCTCTACCTTATAATTCTCACTGATGACTTTTCTGATTTTCCCCAGTTGATCATCATTCCAATCTTGAACTTTAATATTTTCGTCAACACCAGCATCATTTAATATTTTTTGAGCGGTGCTTTTTCCGATGCCAAAAATATAAGTTAAACCTATGACACCTCTTTTGTTTTTTGGTAAATCTATACCTGCTATTCTTGCCATGATATTATCCTTGTCTTTGTTTGAACTTTGGGTTCTTTTTGTTAATTACATACAATCTACCTTTACGTCTTACAATTTTGCAATCCGCTGATCGTTTCTTTATGGAAGCTCTTACTTTCATTTTTATTTATTTGTATCTAAATGTTATTCTCCCTTTTGTTAAATCATAAGGAGACATCTCAACTTTTACTTTATCACCAGGAAGAATTCGAATGTAATTCATTCTCATTTTACCTGAAATGTGAGCAGTAATTATATGACCATTCTCCAGTTCAACTCTGAACATGGCATTTGATAATGCCTCGGTAATGGTTCCATCTTGCTCTATTGACGTTTGTTTAGCCATATTAATTACTTTTTTCTTTTAATACTTTTTCAATTTCTTCAAATGATGATAAAACTTCAGTTTGGCCATTGGTCATTATGGCTACATCGTGTTCAAAATGGGCAGATGGTAGTTTGTCTTTTGTAATAATAGTCCATCCATCAGCTAATTGAGCCACCTCTTTTCTACCTAGATTTATCATGGGTTCTATTGCTAGAACTATTCCAGGTTTTAACTTATGTCCTCTTCCTTTCCTACCATAATTAGGAACTTCAGGTTTTTCGTGTAAACCTCTTCCTAAACCATGGCCAACTAATTCTCTAACTACACCGTAACCATTGCTTTCTGCGTGTTTTTGTACTGCAAAACCAATGTCACCAATTCTATTTCCAGAAACGGTTTGTTGAACAGCTAAATCAAGGCATTCTTTAGTTACATTAAGGAGCTTCCTTATATCTGGATTAACTTCTCCAACTTCAAAAGTGTATGCTGAATCTCCATAAAATTCGTCTAATAAAACGCCACAATCTATAGATACAATATCTCCATTTTCAAGTGGCTGATTATTAGGTATTCCATGTACAACTGCTTCATTCACTGAAGTACATAATGAATTTGGAAAACCACCATAACCTAAGAAACCAGGTTCAGCACCATGATCTCTAATGAACTCCTCTGCCAACTTATCTAAAGCAAGCGTTGAAACACCAGGCTCAATTTTTTTAGCAATTTCTGCTAAAGTTTTACCAACAAGTAAAGAACTTTTTCTAATTCGTTCTATTTCTTCTCCAGTCTTGTAAAAAATCATGGAAAAGAAAAATTTATAGGGCTTGACTCATTGTCACTGCAGACGCTGAAGATCTCCCTTTAATTCTTCCACCTTTAATTAGACCATCATAATGTCTATTTAAAAGGTGACTTTCAATTTGTTGTAAAGTGTCTAAAACAACACCTACCATAATTAGTAAAGATGTACCACCAAAGAAGTAAGCAAATCCTTGCTGAACACCAAAATTCATTGCAAAAGCAGGTAAAATGGCTATAATTCCAAGAAAAATAGATCCAGGGAATACCAACCTTGAAATTAAACCATCTATAAAATCTGCTGTCTTTTTTCCCGGTTTTACACCTGGGATAAAAGAACCATTTCTTTTTAACTCGTCAGCCATTTGGTTTGGATTCATCATAATAGCTGTGTAGAAGTAAGTAAATACTACAATTAACAAAAAGAAAACTGCATTATACCAGAAACCCTGAATGTTAGAGAAAGTGGCTCCAAATGAAGTGTTCTGAAATATTAAAGAAGGTAAAAACATTAATGCTTGTGCAAAAATAATTGGCATAACACCTGCTTGGTTAATCTTTAAAGGAATGTAGCTTCTTTGACCACCAGCTAATGCCTGTCTAGAGCCTCTTCCAATAACTCTTTTTGCCGTATGAACAGGTATTCTTCTTGTTCCTTGAACTAACAAAATAGTTACTAAAATTACTACTAAAAGAATTACTAATTCAACTAATAAAATTACTATAATAACTATTATAAAAATTTTTTTTAATATTTCAAATTTCATTTCAGTTGATATTATTTATTTAATTAATCTAGGTAATAT
>PBXW01000046.1 GCA_002727735.1 Crocinitomicaceae bacterium | reverse complement strand
ACAATATGTAAGGCTATTTGAAATGGATGATATCAAATTATCTATTCAACCGAAAGTACTGGAATTCATAGTTGAAAAAGCAATAGAATTAAAGCTTGGGGCACGTGGTTTACGTTCTATTTGTGAGGCAATACTAACTGAAGCAATGTTCAACGCACCTTCTAGTGATGTTAAAGAATTAGTTATTGATCTTGCTTATGCTGAAAAGCAATTTTCTAAATCTAAAATCAGTAAGCTTAAGGTAGCTTAATTTCTCTTGTTGTACTCCACAACCTCAAAATCGTGAGGGTTTTGTTCATCTTTTTTGTGAGTCATTATTTTTGAAGATGTCCATTTGCTAAAGTCTAACTTTGGAAAATAGGTGTCTCCATCAAATGTAGATTTAATATGAGTGATGTACATTCGATCTATTAAATCTTTATCCAAAAACTTCTTGTATATTTCACCACCTCCAATAATGAAGACTTCTTTTGTAGAAATATTATTTTTNACATATTNNATACTATCTTCTAAACNGTGTACAACTGNACACCCATCTGCTTTAAACCCCTTATTTCTTGTAATAATAATATTTTCTCTATTTTTTAATGGTCTGTATTTTTCAGGAATACTTTCATANTTTTTCCTACCCATTATAACAGGNTGATTNGACGTAGTTTNCATAAAAAACTTCATATCCTTAGGTAAATGCCAAATCAATTGATTGTNTTTACCAATTACCCCATTTTCTGGAACAGCAACAATTAAAGAAATAATCATATAGAAACAGCTGCTTTGATATGTGGATGCGGATTGTAATTAANCAATTCAAAATCTTCAAATGAGAAGTCAGTGATGTTTTTTACATTTTTATTGATACGCATTTCTGGNAGTGGTCTTGTGTCTCTTGAGAGTTGTTCTTTAGCNTGGTCTAAATGGTTATTATACAGGTGAACATCACCAAANGTATGTACAAAATCACCCGGNGCTAAATCAGTNACTTGTGCAATCATCATGGTGAATAAAGCATATGATGCAATATTAAAAGGTACACCTAGAAATGTATCAGCACTTCTTTGATATAGTTGACATGATAATTTNCCTTCACTTACATAAAACTGAAAAAAAGCATGGCATGGNGGTAAAGCNGCTTTACCATTTTTAACATTTTCAGANAAACTAATTGATGTGTCAGGTAAAACNCTAGGATTCCATGCAGAAACAATCATTCTTCTGCTATTTGGATTGTTTTTTATTTGATGNATAAGATCTTTTATTTGATCAATACCTTCAGAATTCCAATTGCGCCATTGATGACCATATACTGGGCCNAGATCTCCATTTTCATCTGCCCATTCATCCCATATTCTTACATTGTTTTCTTTAAGATATGCAATGTTAGTTTCTCCTTTGATAAACCAAAGTAATTCATGAATAATAGATTTTAAGTGGAGTTTTTTGGTTGTTAACATGGGGAATCCTTCTGAGAGATCAAATCTCATTTGATATCCAAAGCAACTGATTGTTCCAGTNCCTGTCCGGTCACCCTTTTGNGTTCCATTATCTAAAATATGTTGAAGTAAGTCGTGATATTGTTTCATGTCAAAATATGAGGCTGTAAAAATAAAGGGTAATTAAAAATGACCCAAAAAAGTTTGAAAAATTTATCAACTATTATTAAAATGTCATTCCTACTATAGTCGCTGACAATAAAGAAGCTAAAGTACCAGCAAGTAAAGCTTTAAGACCTAATTCAGATAGTAATTTACGTTTTGAGGGAGCTAAAGAACCAATTCCTCCAATTTGGATACCAATGGAAGCAAAATTGGCAAATCCACACAACATATAAGTAGCCATAGTGATAGATTTTTCTTCTGTAAATGCACCAGCAGCCTTTAATTCACTTAANCTGATATANCCAATAAATTCAGTCATAATTACTTTTTCNCCAATTAGCCTTCCAACTAGAGTAATGTCTTCNGAACAAACTCCCAACATCCACATNAATGGAGCAAAAACGTANCCAAGAATAACTTGCAATGAAAATTCTTTAAATTGTCCATCNCTTACATTTTCTATAAATCCATTTATACCTGTTAANCCCCCAAATTTTACCAATAAAAAATTAGCCATGGCAATAAAGGCGATAAAAACCAATAACATGGAGGCCACATTAACAGCAAGTTTCAACCCTTCAACTGTCCCATTTGAAATAGCATCCAAGACATTGCTTCCAATTTTTTCTTTTGTGACTTCAATTTTAGTATCTATTACTTCTTTCTGAGGGATTAATATTTTTGAGATGATTACTGCACCTGGCGCAGCCATAAATGAGGCGGCTAACAAATGTTTGGCAAACTTTAAACGTTCTACAGGGTCATCACCACCTAAAAATGCAATGTAAGCAGCTAAAACACCACCTGCAAGTGTTGCCATACCACCAGTCATAACCAATAATATTTCAGACCGATTCATATTAGCTAGATAGGCTTTAATCATTAGAGGTGATTCTGTTTGACCTAAGAAAATATTTCCTGCTACAGATAAACTTTCAGCCCCTGAAAGTTTCAATACTTTAGTCATTAAAAGTGCAAGTACATATACTATTTTTTGAATAATACCTAAGTAGAATAAAACACTAGTAAGAGCAGAAAAAAAGATTATGGTAGGTAATACTTGAAATGCAAATAAAAATCCATGTTTTTCTACATCAAGAAAAGAGCTAAATAAAAACTTAGTTCCTTCTTTGGAGAAGTCTAATATTTTAACAAATCCTTTACCAAGTACATCAAACCCCATTCTGAAATACTCTAGAAAGCCGATACCTAGAGGGTTAATGATTAAAAATGCTAAAAGAGCCTGAATACCAATTCCTATAAAAATTACTTTCCATTGAATGTTTTTTCTTTGCTCACTAAAAATAAAAGCAATAAAAAGAATAAATGCAATGCCTAAAAGGCCTCTTAATATGGAGATGATAGATAAATCCATGTATTGCTAATTAACGTATTTTTTTGTAATAATAACTATGTCCGTCAGCATAAAGTTCAAGGGATGTTTGGTTAACATACAATAAATTCATGGAGTAAATTATCTTTTCAGGTTCAATACCTTTAGAGGAAACTATACCTAATTTTTGGTCGCCATTTTTCAACATTAAAGAAGAATTTCCAAAAGCATCATTTATTAAAAATATTGAATCAACATAGGTAGTGCAAACAGGTATGCTTTCAAGTGATAAAATAGAATCTTCTATAGACCAAGTTCCTTTTTGTTCATCATCACTGAAAATTAATTTCCCATTAGATTTTTTTAATTGCAAGAAATAACGGTCTTCACTTGGTACTTCAATTTTTTCATTTCCTTCCCAGCTAACTGCTTCGATTTCCCAATTTCCTATTAATTTATGCTCTAATGACTTTGTACAACTGTAAGTCATTAATGTTAGAAGTCCTAAAACAGAAAAGTTGAGTTTAAATAGATTAATCTTTTTTTCTTTTGTTGATTTCATCTCTTAACCTTGAGGCATTTTCATAATCTTCATTATCAATTGCATCTTTTAGTTGTGATTTAAGTTCTTTGACTGACATCCTTTCAATAGGACTTTGTGAAATTTCTTCCACATTTAATTCTGGAGTAACTTCTTCGCTTGTTTCTTCGATATCATCGTCATCTAAAATGATTCCAGCAGAACTTAATACGAATTCATAGGTATAGATTGGGCAGTCAAATCTTATGGCAAGTGCTATGGCATCTGATGTTCTTGAGTCAATTTCAATTTCTTTTCCTTCATGTTCACAAATCAATTTAGCAAAAAAGATACCTTCTACTAAATTGTATATAATGATTTCAGTAATATTTATTTTAAATAGTTCTGCAAAATTTTTAAAAAGATCGTGTGTTAGTGGCCTACTTGGTGTCATTTTTTCAAGTTCTATAGCAATAGCTTGAGCTTCAAAACCACCAATAATAATAGGTAGTCTTCTTTTGCCTATAGTTTCAGAAAGCACAAGAGCATAAGCACCAGATTGGGTTTGACTATATGATAACCCAGCAATTTCTAATTTGATCTTCTCCATATCTAAACAAAATTGGGGACTACTCCCCAATTTTAATCTATCTATAAATATAATGAATTTATATCATTAATTTTGAGAAGCCATAAATTTCTTTACTGCCTCTGTAAGTCTGGGAAGAACTTCAAAAGCATCCCCAACAATACCGTAATCTGCAGCCTTAAAGAATGGCGCTTCCGGATCAGTATTGATAACTACAATTACCTTACTTCCATTAACCCCAGCTAAGTGCTGAATTGCCCCAGAAATACCAGCAGCAATATATAGGTTAGGTCTAATGGCAACTCCAGTTTGTCCAACATGTTCATGATGAGGTCTCCAGCCAATATCAGCAACAGGTCTAGAGCAGGCAGTTGTTGCACCTAAAGCATTAGCCAAATCTTCAACAATACCCCAGTTTTCAGGCCCTTTTAAACCCCTGCCAGCTGATACAACTAATTCAGCTTCAGGTAAAGGAACACCATCGCCTTGAGATTTTAATTCTTTTACTACAATACCATTTGAACCCAAGTCTGGGTTAAAGTCTTCTATATTACCACTTTTTTCATTTTGTTGAGGGGCTAATGAATTTGGTAAAATGGAAATTACTTTTTTATCTGAATGTAAGGCAACATGAGCAATAGCTTTACCTGAGTATACATTTGTTTTAACAACAAATCCATTTGAAGTGTCAGGTAAATCAATAGCACCAGAAATATGACCAGCATTTAGTTTAGCAGCAATTCTTGGACCAACAGCTTTTCCTGTTTGATTTTGTGCTAAAACAACAAATTCTGCATTTGCTTTTTCAACAGCTGCTGCAATTAATCTGGATAAAGCTTGGTCATTTGCTTCCGATAAATTTCTACAAACCCAAATGTTTTCTGCACCATATTGACCTAATTCTCTTAGTGCATCTTCTGATGCATCTCCAAAAGTAACCACGTTTACTGTTCCTAAATTACTTCCGTAATAAACAGCTTCCATAGCTGCCTTACTTATTTTATTTTTTACTTCTACAAATACGACTACTGACATGTTATAATACTTTTGATTCGTTGTGTAATAATTCTACTAATTCGTCCATGTTTTCTGGTTCTATGTATTTACAGCCAGATTTTGCATCTGGAAGTTCAAATTTCACAACTGAACTTAATGCATCTTGTTCAACAGGACTAATTACATTTAATGGTTTTGTTCTAGCTGCCATTATTCCTCTCATATTTGGAATACGCTGTTCAGCCATACCTTTAGCTGCGCTAAGTGCAAAGGGAGTGTTAACTTCAATAACTTCAACTCCTCCTTTAACATCTCTTTCTAATGTAGCAGTGCTTCCATTAACGTCAAGTTTGGTAGCTAAGGATACAAAAGGAATATCTAGCATCTCGGCAATCATTCCACCAATTTGAGCACCATTGTANTTAATAGTTTCTTTTCCAGTTAAAATGATATCATAGTTTTCATTTTTTGCATATTCAGCAATTTGTTTTGCAACAAAGTAAGCATCAGATGCTTCAGCGTCAATTCTGACTGCATCATTTGCACCAATTGCTAGTGCTTTTCTAATGGTAGGATCATCCGCTGTGGTTCCAACGGTAATTGTAGTTACCGAACCNCCATTGGATTCTACCAGTTCTAGAGCTCTGACTAGAGCATACCATTCATCATAAGGGTTAACAATATATTGGACACCATTTTCATCAAATTTTGTGTTGTTATCTACAAAATTTATTTTGCTAGTTGTGTCAGGTACTTTGCTAATACATACCAATAATTTCATTGAAAATTGAGTTAAATTTTTAAAGTCTGCTAAAATAATTATTTATGTCAAGAAGACCTATGTTGTTTTGAAAAATATAATGCAAGCATAACAAATGCAATAAAATTTAAATCTGTCTAATTAATTTTTAGTTTAAATACAGTGATTTTTGCATTTTTACAATAATAAAATTTATTTTTGGCATTCAATTTTTTTTAGATGAAAACGGTACAGTATAGAGAAGCCCTTAGAGAGGCCATGGTTGAAGAAATGAGAAAAGATCAAAATGTATTTTTGATGGGGGAAGAAGTTGCTGAATATAATGGCGCTTACAAAGTATCCCAAGGGATGCTTGATGAATTTGGTCCAGAAAGAGTTATTGATACTCCCATTGCAGAACTTGGTTTTGCTGGAATTGCAGTAGGGGCAGCTATGAATGGCCTTAGACCAATTGTAGAGTTCATGACTTGGAATTTTGCTCTATTAGCATCTGATCAAATAATAAATAGTGCTGCAAAAGTGCTTCAAATGAGTGGTGGTCAATACTCTTGCCCTATTGTTTTTAGGGGAGGTAATGGTCAAGCTGGTCAATTGGCTGCAACTCACTCACAAAGCTTCGAATCATTCTATGCTCATGTGCCTGGATTAAAAGTTGTTACACCATCTACACCATACGATGCTAAAGGATTATTAAAAGCAGCAATCAGAGATGATGATCCTGTTTTAATCATGGAATCAGAAAAAATGTATGGTGATAAAGGTGAAATTCCTGAAGGTGAATACATAGTCCCTATTGGTAAAGCTGATATCAAAAGAAAAGGTGAACATGTTACCTTAGTGACTTTTGGAAAAATAATTAAAGTAGTTCATGAAGCTGCTGAAGCCCTTCAAAAAGATGGGATTTCGTGTGAAATCATTGATTTAAGATCTGTAAGGCCAATAGATTATGACACCGTGGTGGAATCAGTAAAAAAGACCAATCGNTGTGTAGTTNTTGAGGAAAGTTGGCCATTAGCNTCAATTTCTGGNGANATAGCNTATCATNTACAANGATATGCTTTTGATTATTTAGATTCTCCAGTTATAAGAGTAATGCAAGCTGATACTCCTTTTGCTTTTTCAAAAGTGCTGATAGATGAAGCTTTACCAAATGTAGGTAGAATNGTCAATGCAGTTAAATCGAGNTTATACGTAAGCTAATNTTTAGAAAGCNGATATTAGTAAATCTAAGTCCTTGTAAGGTAANTCAAAAGATTCNCCNAGNAAAGANGAGGTNAGNGTTCCTTTGTAAATATANACACCATGCCTNAANCCTTTTTCAGTTTGAATGATTTTCTCACAACCACCTCTTTCAGCAATTTCNAATAATAAAGGAGAAAAAATATTACTTAAACTATAACTGGCTGTACGAGAAACTCTTGATGCAATATTGGGNACACAGTAATGTACGATTCCAAATTTTTTGAATGTAGGTTTTTGGTGAGTGGTAATTTTGGAAGTTTCAAAACANCCNCCCTTATCAATACTTACATCCACAATAACAGAACCATCTTTCATGTTTTTAATCATCTCCTCATTTACTACACAAGGGGTTCTTCCATGTGGAACACGTAAAGCTCCTATGGCAACATCGCATCTTCTTAGTGCTTTTTCTAATACTTTTGGCTGAATAACAGATGTGAATACTTTATGTCCTATTTCATTTTGTAATCTTCTTAGCTTAAACAAGGAGTTNTCAAATACTTTTACTGATACACCNAAAGATAAGGCTGCACTAGCAGCAAATTGACCAACTGTTCCAGCACCAATAATAACAAGTTCAGGTGGAGTAATTCCAGCAAGNCCGCCAAGCATTAANCCTTTNCCCTCATTNGCATTACTCATGAGTTCTGCTGCAATTAAAACGGAAGTGGTNCCTGCAATTTCACTCATAGATCTAATGATTGGNAAAGAACCACTTTCGTCTTCAATATAATCCCATGCAATTGCTGTAATTTTCTTTTCCATGAGTTTTACTAGTGTGCTTTTAGGCTGTGCAGATAGTTGTAAAGCAGAGAATAAGATTTGCTTGTGCTTCATCATTTTAATTTCCTGCTCATTTGGGGGAGACACCTTTAGAATAATATCTGCTTTGAATACTTCATGGGTATCATAAATTATTTCAGCTCCGCTTTCACTGTATTCATTATCGTTAAAATTCGCATTCTTTCCTGCATTGGATTCTACTAAAACCCGATGTCCATTGGCAACCAATAAGCCTACTGATTCTGGAACCAAAGCAACTCGTTGCTCTTGAAATTCTGTTTCTTTTGGTATTCCAATAAATAATTTCTGTTTTTTTCTACCAATTTCCAGTTTCTCTTCTTGAGGGGAAAGGGCTGCTTCTAAGGCCAATGATTTTAGCGCGTCTCCTGATGAAATCATAATGAAAGTGTAATAATCCGCTGAGTGTTTAGTACTTTAATTTTAATTTCTACGTAATTCTTTGGTAAAAAGTTAAGAAATTTTTCTGGCCATTCAATAAAACACAAACAATCTTCATCAATAATGTCTTGAAATCCAAGATTTTCTACTTCATCTTCGTTTTCTATTCTATACCCATCAACATGGTAAATTTCNCCNTTAGCAGAGGAATAATAATTATTGATAATGCTAAAAGTTGGAGAATTAACATGATGAACATCTAGCCTTTCTAATAGTTTTTTAATCAACGTTGTTTTCCCACTTCCTAAATCACCATGAAGAATAAAAATTTTTTGGAATGANATTAGTTGCTCAAGTTCGTCTACAACTAAGTTAAGTTCCGANAAAGAATTTATTTGAAATTGATTTACCATTATTGCTTTTTGGCAATATAGATAAGCTCATCAGGATTGAGTCTCATTTTTTGGTAGTCAACGCCTGGAAGATCTTTTCTTGGATTAAATAACTCAATTTTAAAACCTGCTTTTTCCAATTTTTTTGGATAATCTTTTCCATATAATCTCAAATGGTCTTTTTGCCAAAAATGTATTTCTCTCTCNTTTGGATCTGTAATNGTAGAATCCTCATAAGTAGTATCACTATTGTAGTCTATAGGAACTTGAAAAATTCCCCATCCANCTTTTTTCATGACCCTGTAAAGTTCAGTCATACACTTATGGTCATCTTCAACATGTTCAAGAACATGATTACAAAAAATAACATCAAAAGAATTGTCTTCTAAAGGNATTTNATGTAAGTCGAAATGAAGATCAGCAATAGGGGATTCTAAATCAGCTGTTGTGTAATCTAAATTNGTTTGTTTTTTAAATAGAGGATAAAAACATTGTTCAGGAGCAATATGAAGAAGTTTGATGTTATCAGCACTAAAAAAAGAACTTTTTTGGAGATATAACCACATTAACCGATGTCTTTCTAATGTTAAATCATANGGNCATAATACATTTTCTCTATGTGCTGTATTTGAGCCATAGGATAAGAACTTTTTAAAATGTCTATCACAAACTGGGCAGTGAACGTTTTGTCCTTTGTAGGCAAGCGGAGCAAATAATCTAAAAANATAACTCAATCTAATNAGTAAAGGTCGAGGTAAGGTATTTAGTAAGTATTTGTAGATTTTTTTCATTTCAACAACTCTTCAATCTTTTGGGCATAGTCTAATGAATCATCACGATAAAAATGAAGATCAGGGGTTTTTCGAAGCTGATTTTTAACTGCTTGACTTAATTGGTGTCGTATGTATTTTTTTGAATCCATAATTTTATCAAAAACTTCATCATTATTCTTACCACCAAAAATGCTTAGATAAATTTTCGCAATGGATAAATCTGGACTCATTCTGACCATGGTTACACTTACCATAGCTCCTTGACATATAGATGCAGCATTTTTTTGAAAAAANACACCTAATTCCTTCTTAATTACATTTGCTATTTTCTCTTGTCTTATACTCATGAAGTGTGCAAATTTAGAAAAAGTGAGCACTTCTTCACAATAGTTTTTGTTAGTGATAGTTATATATGGTTAGTTGATGAACTATAATTACCTTTGTTCTGTATCATGAAAAACTTACTTCGAATAGCTAAAATTACGCTTCAGTTTAAAAAAACACTGTTACTGAATCTGTTATTTAATATACTCGGAATGGTTTTTTCCTTGTTTTCTTTTGCTATGATTATTCCTTTACTGAGAGTAATCTTTAACGCAGAGGAATCAATACAAGCATTAGCCAATGAAAACCCTGGAGAATTTGTTTGGACTAAGGAAAGTATAGTTGATCATTTTAATTACCTTCTTTCTAACTATGCCATTATGGAAGGTAGGTATCAAACATTAATCATGATATGTGTTTTCCTGGTGAGTATGGTTTTTCTTAAAAATCTATTTACATTTCTAAGTACTTTTTTTCTTTCCGATTTAATCCAAAGTAGTGTTTTAGATTTTAGAAACAGACTGTTTAAAAAAGTGCTTTATTTACCTATGTCATTTTATACTGAAGAGAGAAAAGGGGATTTACTCTCCAGATTTTCAGTTGACCTCAAAGAAATTGAATTATCAGTTAAAGCTACTACTAATGCTATTTTCAAAGATCCATTTTACATAGTTGGTTATTTCTTGACGCTTTTTGTAATTAGCTACAAATTAACATTGTTCATTATTATTTTCTTACCCATTGCTGGTTTTGTGATATCAAGGATAAGTAGTGGTTTAAAAAAAAGATCAAAGTTAGGTCAGGAAAATGTGGGCAACATGTTATCTATGACTGAGGAGTCGCTTTATGGTTTAAGAATTATAAAAAGTTTCAATGCTCAACAATTTATTTTGGAAAGATTTAAAGCTCAAAGTGGATATTTGTACAGGCTAATGTTAGGTGTGAATAGACGAGTATTCATGGCCTCACCTGTTAGCGAATTTTTAGGTGTTGTAGCTACTGCTGGAGTATTGCTTTATGGGGGTAGATTAGTTTTAGGTAATGAAATTTTACCAGATGTTTTTATTGGTTACTTGATATTGTTTTCTCAATTAATAAGTCCATTCAAATCTATTTCTAAAGCTATTTACGATTCTTCTCAAGGCATAGCAGCATTAAATAGAGTAGATGCAGTTTTGAATGAAGAAGAAAAGATAGTTGACAGCNCAAATGCCCTTGAGAAATTAATTTTTAAAAATGAAATTTCTTTTGAAAACATTCANTTTAAATATGATGAACAAGAAATATTAAANAATATTTCATTTCAAATTNCTCATGGGGAAACGGTTGCGCTCGTTGGTCACTCAGGTGCTGGTAAAACAACACTGGCAGATCTCCTTATTAGATTACATGATGTGTCAAGTGGTCAAATTACCATAGATGGACATAACATAAAAAATATAAATTCATCTGCATTAAGAAGCCTGATGGGTGTGGTTAGTCAAGAATCTATTTTATTTAATGATAATGTTTACAACAATATAGCTTTTGGTGATAGTGACGTTAATGAGGAAAAGGTAATTGAAGCAGCTAAAATGGCTAATGCACATGAGTTTATAATAGCATTGGAAAATGGTTATAAAACTATTATTGGAGATGGTGGAAATAAATTATCAGGAGGTCAAAAACAAAGGATTAGTATTGCAAGAGCATTGTACAAAAACCCCCAAATACTAATTTTAGATGAGGCAACTTCTTCCTTAGATACAGCATCAGAAAAAGCTGTTCAACAAGCGCTTGATCGTTTAATGCAAAATAGAACTTCATTAGTGATTGCACATAGACTATCTACCATTAAAAATGCACAAAAGATTATTGTATTGGACAAAGGAAAAATTGTTGAAATGGGTTCCCATGATGAGTTAATTAAACAAAACAATTTCTATAAACGCTTTATCGATTTACAATCTCTCAAATAAATTCATGAATGTAAAACCTAAAAAGCATTTTGGTCAACATTTCTTAAAGGACCAATCTATCTGTGAAAAGATAGCTAAGTCAATTGTTTTAAAAGAAGATAAGGAATCTGTTTTGGAAATTGGCCCAGGAACAGGAGCTTTGACTAAATTTTTGTTCTCTGATGGTATTAACTTAAAGGCCTATGAGTTAGATAATGAGGCATATCATTATTTAATCAATCAATATCCTACTATGTCTGTAATAAATAGAGATATTTTAATTGAGGATTGGACAAGTATTTTTAAAAACAAATTTATTGTGGTAGGAAATTTCCCCTATAATATTTCTTCACAAATTGTATTTAAGGTATTTGAACATAGAAATCAAGTTAGTCAATTAGTGGGAATGTTTCAAAAAGAAGTTGCGGAGAGAATTTGTGCAAATCCAGGAACAAAAAAATATGGAATTCTCTCTGTTCTCATACAGGCTTTTTACGAAACGGAATATCTTTTTACGGTCGATGAGCATGTTTTTGATCCTCCACCAAAAGTTAAGTCTGGTGTAATTCAGTTTTTAAGAAATGAAACGGAACATTTACCCTGTAATGAAATTCTTTTTGTTAAAGTGGTTAAAANTGTTTTTAATCAACGAAGAAAAATGATTAGAAATTCAATAAAAAGTTTGCTTAAAGACCATGGGTTAGATGATGATTTAGCCACTAAAAGACCAGAACAGTTAGGTGTTTTAGATTANATAAGATTGACTAATTTGATAGAATCAAAGATTTGAAGGGNTTTATCCTTTAATAATTTTTATTTTCGCAATTAAATGTCCAAAACATTGTAATGCAGTTTGAGTTAACTAAAGATTTTATTGATGAAATTATCAATGCTATTGAAAATGCAAATGATGATTTTATAATTGAAAAGNTNCATTCTTTANACCCTGTTGACATAGCTGAAGTTATGCGTATTGTCAATCTCCCTCAGGCGCANTATATATATAGATTACTAGGAGAGGAACTATCTTCTGAAGTTTTAGTTGAAATTGAAGAGGATACCAGAGAAAAGTTTTTAGAGTCACTATCAGCTGAAGAAATTGCAGAAACTTTAGAAAAGATGTATGCTGATGATGCTACTGATGTTATACAGGATTTGCCTGAGAATATTCAAGAGGAGGTATTAGAAGCCATTAAAGATGATGAACATTCATCCGAAATTTCTATGCTCTTGAACTTTGATGAGGATAGTGCTGGTGGTATTATGGATGTGGATTTTATTTCTGCAAATTGGGACTGGACTGTAGCCAATGCACTTGCTAAATTTAGAGAACAAGTAGAAGAGGTNGATCATGTTTACACCATTTATGTTGTAGATGCTCAAAAAANGTTAAAAGGAACATTATCNNTAAAACGATTTTTNTATGCCTCTGATGAAACCTTAATTAAAGATATTTTTCAAAAAGACCCTATTTCAGTAGGAGTTGACGAAGAGGCAGAAACAGTTGCTTCCAAAATGGAAAAGTATGATTTAGTAGTCATTCCAGTAGTAGATNTTAATGGTAAATTACTAGGTAGAATTACAATTGATGACGCATTAGATGTCATTAAAGAAGAAGCGGAGAAAGATTATCAGATGGCTAGTGGAATTTCAGAAAAAGTGGAATCTTCTGATTCTTTATTTGTAATTAGTAGAGCGCGATTACCATGGTTACTAGTAGGTATGCTAGGTGGCATTTTGGGAGCCTATGTAATTGGTATGTTTGAAGGACATATTACTGAACATGCTGTTATGGCGTCCTTTATCCCACTTATATTGGCTATGGGAGGTAATGTTGGTGTGCAATCATCTGCTATAATTGTGCAATCTTTGGCAAATAACACATTGGATTATGATTCAATTACTAAAAAGTTATTAAAGGAGCTATTTGTGGCTTTATTTAATGGTTTAATTTGTTCGGTTATTGCTCTTATTTTTTGCTGGGTTACTAAAAGTGATTTTGATTTAGCATTAACCATAGGAGTTTCTCTTGTGGCTGTATTTACCTATGCTGGATTATTTGGAACTTTTGTTCCCCTAGCTCTGAATAAATACAACATAGATCCAGCGTTAGCAACAGGTCCATTTATTACTACAACTAATGATGTAGTTGGTTTGTTAATTTATTTTCTTATTGGTTGGGCATTATATTTCTAACAAATGAAAGTTGTACTTCTAGATGATTTTCACCCTTTAATTAATGAAACACTTTTAAAATGGGGTTTTGAAGTNATTGATGGAAAAGGATTTAAANCNACAGACTTANNAAGNGTNAAAGATTTAGATGGTATTTTCATNAGATCAAGNATNCCATTAAANAAATCTATTCTTTCNCAATTAGAGTCATTAAAGTTTATCGCTAGGCCNGGAGCTGGTTTAGAAAACATTGATATTGAATATTGTAAAGAAGTTAATATTTCAGTTTTTAGAAGTCCAGAAGGAAATAGGGATGCATTAGCTGAACATACTATGGGAATGATTCTAAGTCTCATCAATAAAATAAACACTTCAAATATTGAAGTTAGAGATGGAATTTGGCTAAGGGAGGCCAATAGAGGAATTGAATTAAAGGGTAAAGTTTTTGCTATTATTGGCTATGGATATATGGGTGAGGCATTGGCAAAAAGGTTGAAAGGATTTGATGTAAAAGTAGTAGCGTATGATAAGTATAAAACCAATTTTTCATCTAAATATGTTGAAGAAGTATCTATGGATTATATATATAAAAATGCTGATTTTGTTAGTCTTCACACTCCATTAACTCCTGAAACAAAAGATTTAGTAAATACTTCATTCATTAACCTCTTTAATAAACCATTTTTCCTTATTAATACAGCAAGAGGTCATTCAGTGAAAGTTGTAGACTTGATTGAAGCCTTAGAAAATCAAAAAATTATCGGTGCATGTTTAGATGTGTTGGAATTTGAATCAACTTCTTTTGAGAAATTTAGCTACGCTGACAATCCTAAATTTAAGTCACTTGTTAAATTCAAGAATATATTATTGACTCCACATATTGCGGGATGGACAGTAGAATCAAAAGAAAAAATGGCTCAAGTAATATTAAATAAAATTCACGATAAGTTTATTTCATAATAATTGATCTATTATTAGCCTTAAAATGGTCAAATTTTAAGGGATATTTAAAAATTAATTAAACTAACTATTCACCTTAAATAATGTTTGTATATTTTTGAGTGCTTTAAACGTAACTTTGTCATGAGTAAATCATCTTTTTACACTTCAGTTGGATATAAAATTCTAATGGCGCTCTCAGGCCTCTTTTTAATGGTCTTTCTTGTGCAACATCTTACCATTAATATGCTTTCTGTTATTAGTCCAGATACATTTAATGAGGCATCTCATTTTATGGGTACAAATCCGCTTGTTCAGTTTCTATTACAGCCTGTTTTGATGTTTGCTGTGATTTTTCATTTTGTAATGGGGTTTGTTTTAGAATTAAAAAACCGAAATGCAAGATCAGTTGATTATGCATTTAAAAACCCATCTACAAGTTCTTCGTGGATGTCTAGAAATATGATTATAAGTGGTTTAACTGTTTTGGCATTTTTAGTGCTTCATTTTGTGGATTTTTGGATTCCAGAAATTAATACAAAATATGTACTTGGTGATATGACTGGTTTAATGGCTGATGGGAATTACAGATATTTCCATGAATTGAGGCATGAATTTCAAAGTTTACCTCGTGTAATTGCTTATGTAGTAGCATTCATTTTTCTTGCACTTCATTTACAACATGGCTTTAAATCATCTTTTCAAAGTGTAGGTTTAACAAACGGAAATAAAAGATTAGCACTACTTAAATTTGGAAATCTATTCGCCATAATAGTTCCGTTAGGTTTTGTAGTAGTTGCATTATTTCATTTTCTAACACAATCGCATTAATTTTAGAAGCATGGGAAAATTAAATTCAGGAGTACCAGAGGGGGAATTAAAAAACAAGTGGGTTAATTACAAAGACAATATTGATCTTGTTAACCCTGCTAATAAACGTAACATTGATGTTATAGTGGTAGGCACAGGATTGGCTGGTGGTTCAGCTTCTGCTACTTTAGCCGAATTAGGTTATAATGTTAAAACATTTTGTTACCAAGATAGTCCCCGTAGAGCACACTCTATAGCAGCTCAAGGTGGGATAAATGCTGCAAAAAATTACCAAGGTGATGGGGATTCAACTTATAGACTTTTTTACGACACTATTAAAGGTGGAGATTACAGATCAAGAGAAGCTAACGTATACAGACTAGCCGAAGTATCTACCAACATTATTGATCAATGTGTTGCTCAAGGAGTGCCATTTGCAAGAGATTATGGTGGACTTTTAGACAACAGGTCCTTTGGAGGTGTTTTGGTATCAAGAACATTTTATGCCAAAGGACAAACAGGACAACAACTGCTTCTTGGAGCATATTCGGCTATGAATCGTCAAATTGCCAGAGGTAAAATTAAAATGTACAATCGCCATGAGATGCTTGACGTTGTTGTTGTAGATGGAAAAGCTCGTGGAATTATTGCAAGAAATTTAACTACTGGTGAAATTGAAAGACACTCGGCTCATGCTGTAGTACTAGCATCTGGGGGATATGGAAACGTTTATTTTTTGTCAACAAATGCCATGGGAAGTAACGTAACTGCTGCATGGAAAGCCCACAAAAAAGGAGCGTATTTTGCTAACCCTTGTTACACGCAAATACACCCAACTTGTATTCCAAGATCAGGAGAGTACCAATCTAAGTTAACCCTCATGTCAGAATCATTGAGGAATGATGGCAGAATATGGGTTCCTAAGAAGAAAGAAGATGTAGAAGCGCTCAGAAATGGCACCCTAAAAGCAATAAGCATTAAAGAAGAGGATAGAGATTACTATTTGGAAAGAAGATATCCTGCTTTTGGAAATTTAGTTCCAAGAGATGTTGCTTCCAGAGCGGCTAAAGAACGTTGTGACGCAGGATTTGGTGTTAATCAAACTGGAGAAGCAGTTTTCCTAGACTTTAGCTCAGCTATCATGCGTTATGGGAAGGAGCAAGCTTTATTGAAAGGATTAGATGAGAATGATGCATCATTAGTTAAAAAGCTTGGTCAAGATATTGTAAAAGCCAAGTATGGAAACCTTTTTCAGATGTATGAAAAAATTGTAGATGAAAACCCGTATGAAACTCCTATGATGATTTATCCGGCAGTTCACTATACAATGGGTGGTATTTGGGTAGATTATAATTTAATGACTTCAGTTCCAGGATTATATGCNATTGGNGAAGCTAATTTCTCTGATCATGGAGCCAATAGACTAGGGGCATCTGCNTTAATGCAAGGTTTAGCAGATGGCTATTTTGTACTTCCATATACCATTGGTGATTATCTATCTGACGATATCAGAACAGGTCCAATATCAACGGATACNAAAGAATTTGATGAGGCAGAACAGCAAGTCAAAGAGCAACTGAATAATTTAGTCAATAATAAAGGCAAGCACTCTGTTGACTATTATCATAAGAAGTTAGGTAAAATCATGTGGGATGAATGTGGAATGGCTAGGACAGAAGAAGGATTAAAAAAAGCCATCCAAGATATCAAGTCCCTAAGAGATGATTTTTGGAAAAATGTTAATGTACCTGGCGGGATTAATGAGATGAATAAAGAATTAGAAAAAGCAGGAAGAGTGGCTGATTTCTTAGAGTTAGGAGAGCTATTTGCTAAAGATGCTTTAGAAAGAAATGAATCNTGTGGTGGTCACTTTAGAGAAGAATATGCTACACCAGAGGGAGAGGCAAAAAGAAACGACAAAGACTATACTTATGTGGCTGCTTGGGAATATAANGGAGAGCCGGCTGATGCGGTATTACATANGGAAGAGTTNAATTTTGAAAACATAGAAGTTAAAGAAAGATCATANAAATAATAAATACACCATGAATTTAAAGCTTAAAATTTGGAGACAAAAAGATGCCAATGANAAAGGATCAATGGTGGATTATGATATTCAGAATGTTTCTGAACACATGTCATTTTTAGAAATGCTAGATGTCTTAAATGAGGAATTAATTGAAAAAGGAGATGATCCGGTAGCTTTTGATCATGATTGTAGAGAGGGTATATGCGGAATGTGTTCTTTGTACATTAATGGAGAAGCACATGGGCCTGATAGAATGGTAACNACATGCCAACTTCACATGAGGAAGTTTAAGGATGGTGATACAATTTATATNGAACCTTTTAGAGCAAATGCTTTTCCAGTAGTTAAGGACCTAGTTGTTGATAGATCATCGTTTGATAGAATTCAACATGCAGGTGGGTATATTTCTGTAAATACATCTGGTAATACACAAGATGCAAATGCTATTCCAATACCAAAAGATGATGCTGATTTAGCTTTTGATGCGGCAACTTGTATTGGATGTGGAGCATGTGTTGCTTCATGCAAAAATTCATCAGCTATGTTATTTGTTTCNGCTAAAGTTTCTCAATTTGCTTTATTNCCTCAAGGACAAGTTGAAGCAAAAGACAGGGTNACCAATATGGTNAACAAAATGGATGAAGANGGNTTTGGTAANTGTACCAATACAGGTGCNTGTGAAGTNCAATGTCCAAAAGGAATTTCTCTGGACAATATTTCAAGAATGAATAGAGAATTTTTGTCTGCTAACCTNAAAAAAAGTTAAGCTANTCTNTTGTCATAGTGTGGATTATTTTTTCNACCATACTTCTGTTATACTCAAAATCCCATATGACTTCGTCTTTAAGTTCATTATAGTATCCAATAGATATTGGTTCTTTTTCTAAGAAATCGGTTTTGAACTCATTTTTGCTTTTAAATAAACTTATGTCGGCTTTTAACTTTTGATTTATTTTTTTCTCATTTGGAATACTTGCAGTATTGACAATAATATGTTTGGAGACGAATTGTTCCTTTTCGAAAATAATTTTATACACAGACCTTGAGGTTAATTTTGTCTTGAACTTGTATCCTTTTAGCTCACTTTTTAAAATAACGGCATTATTTTCCAGAATACTTACAGTACAATTTTTTAATTTTCCTCTATAATTTTCTATTGGTCTTAGTTTAATGACCATGTTAACACATGTTTTTTTTTGTGCACAGATGACAATGCAAGGGACAAAAAAAATAAGGACTAAAACATGTCTTTTGCTAATCATTGAGGAAAGTTCAATGTTAAAATTAAGATTATTATTTAATCAAAAAAGGAAAAGAAGAAGGGACTAAAAAATTTCTTTTGCGATGTTTTTTACTGCTTGACCTTTGCCCATTGTATAAAAATGGATAACTGGAATATCAGCTTTTACAAGTTCTTTACATTGAGCTGTAGTCCATTCAATTCCAACTTGTTTTACTTCTTCATCATTTTTACACTTTTCTAATTCATTAGAAAAGGCTTCAGGAAAATTAACGTGGAAAAACTTTGGAATAAAACTAAGATGCCTAAGGTTTGTAATTGGTTTTATTCCTGGAATAATAGGAACATCAATTCCTATATCTCTACATTTACTTACAAACTCAAAGAATTTTTCATTGTCATAAAATAGCTGAGTAACGATGAATTCAGCTCCTGCATCTACTTTCTTTTTTAGGTTTTTTAAATCACTTGAAAGATTCATGGCCTCAAAGTGTTTTTCAGGATAACCAGCAGTTCCAATACAAAAATTTGAAGGACTATTTTTAGTCTCTTCATATAAATATTGACCATTATTCATTTCACTGATTTGACCGATGAGGTCTAAAGCATAGGCATTTCCTCCTTCAGTAGGTACAAAAGCAGCTTCATTTTTCATGGGGTCGCCTCTAAGTGCTAAGATGTTATCCACGCCTAAAAACTTAAGGTCAATTAAGGCACTTTCCGTTTCTTCTTTAGTAAAACCACCGCAAATTATGTGAGGGATAGCATCAACTTTGTATCTATTCATCAATGCCGCACAAATTCCCACTGTACCAGGTCTTTTTCGAATGGAAACTTTCTTTAATAGGCCGTTGCCCATTTTTTTATATTCATATTCTTCTCTATGATAAGTTACATTAATAAATGGGGGGTTAAACTCCATGAGTGGGTCAATTCCTGCACATAAATCTTCAATACCTTTTCCTTTTAGC
>PBXW01000045.1 GCA_002727735.1 Crocinitomicaceae bacterium | reverse complement strand
TTGAGGCACACAAGAAGAAATTGAAGTATCTGATAAGAAAGAACCAGCAGCAGGAGCTCCACCATTGTAAACAGTATCACCTGCAGGATCCATTATTTGAAATGTAATTTCACTATCCCAGCTACCCGAAGTAAATGAGAAGTCAACTACATCCCCATTGAGTGTTTCTAATGAGTCAACACCAGATGAACCTGAACCTAAAGCCCAACTTCCGGAAGCAGAACCATTGATATTAACATCAACAGATGCTCCATTCCAACCGTCTCCATATGAATCTTGCATAGAAATATGGTAGAAACATCCAGGTAGTTCATTTATCTGAAAATTATCTATAGCAATATCACCCCAGAAAGATGTACCACTTCCATTATCAGAAACAATTGCTGTAATTCTAAAGTGAACAGTATCAGAAAAAGCGGATAAATCAACTTTCTCCTCATTCCATTGATTTCCTTGATCACCAGTTTTACTAAATATATTAGTATAATTTACCCCTCCATCATCAGAAATTTCAACTCTTAATTCACCAGTTGAAGCACCGTACATATGGCTGTAGAAAGTTAATTGACATGCAGACAATGAACTTAAATTAATAGCAGGGGATATCAACATAGCACTATCTCCCGTAGTTCTTGGAGATGAAGTTTCAATGTAAAGATAATTTCCTCCTCCAGTCATATCATCAGATGGACCTGTCGTAGAAGATGTTGTTCCGTTTGCATCTAATGTCCAGTCAAAGTCATCCGAAGAAGATTGAGACCAACAAAATGATAAACCATTATCGTAATCATCGAAAAATGGTGCATTATAAACATCACAAAGAGTTTGAATTCCATAAGGACCAGCCCATGCACTTAAATTTGTGGTTCCACTACCAAAACCACAATCTGCCTTTACATAATATTCATATGCAGTATTTGAAGATAATCCTGTTAATGAATAATTACTATTTGTCAACATAGGAACTAGTGTTCCACTACCAGGTGTAAAACCTTGTAGACCATAAGTTAATTCCCAAACCGACTCTGTACCTCCTGGAGACCAAGATAAATCAGCAGAATTTGTCGTAATATTAGAAGCAGATAGGTTATTTGGAGCCAAACAACCAACACATGATTCTACCTGAACAAGATCAATCGCTAAATCTCCAGTGTAAGAACTTCCTGTAGATATATAGCTAAATTCAATATAAATTTGTTGACCTAAGTATGATGTAATATCTACACCAACTTGTGTCCAAGGGTCAGATGCACTACTATGGTATTGCCCTGTCCATGAAAATACATTGGTAAAAGGACCAGAAGCAGATGAACCAATTCCAACATCTAATGTTCCACAATTATTACCAAAAGCATGCATGTAAAATGATAATTCAGCACTTCCAGTTGAAGTTGCTAGATCTATCATTGGCGTAACCATAGATGCTTGAATATTTGAGCCTGAAGACTCATATTCAGCATATGTTGTACCACTAGCTGGTCCTGAAGGACCAGTGTTAGAAGAATTACCTCCAGGACTAGCAGTTGGGAAGTCCCATTGACCGTTTGAAGTTCCTATGTCACCAGTCCATCCATTATTACTTTCCATATCATCAGAAAAAACATAGGTAGGAGATCCTGCTGAGCAAGTTACACCTTGGGGTCCAGCAATTAAAGTATTAATAGTTAAAGGGCCTGTAAAATTACTAGTTGATCCTCCACAATCAGCTTGAACATATACATCATAAATGGTTGCCTGCGTTAAACCTGTTAAACTGTATGTAGTAGAAGTAACATTTATAGTTGTGCCACTACCAGATGTAAATCCAGCAGGTCCGTACTCAATATTACAGGCCGTTTCAGATGCACCAGCTGACCATGTTATATCAACTGAATTAGCTGTTGCATTTGAAGAAGCAAGAGCACTTGGAGGCGAACAACTAGGACAAAAACCTGAACCACCAGTGGTTCCATTAAAAACACCAGAAGAAATAACATTATTTGCACCATCTCTTANCTCCCAAGACACTTCACCTGTCCAAGACCCTGTTACCCAATTTGCNAAAGCTATATTATCTCCNGTNGTNGCTGAAAATGTTTCTGTATTAGTGGCACCTTGTGAAGAAGTTATTGTGGCACCTGAAACTACNACNGTNCCATTTACNGTTACATCTACAGCAGAACCGTTCCAGCCATCACCATAGGAATCAGNCATTACAAAAGAGTGGTTACATGGAGGTGGAGGTGGACAATATCCAGANACACTTGATGTAGACCCNAAATTACCTGAAAGAATTACTGTACCATCGCCATCNGTAATATCCCANGANACNTCNCCAGTCCAAGACCCAGTTACCCANTTAGCTAATTCGATGTTATCACCAGTTGAAGCTACAAATGTTTCNGAGTTNGANGNNCCTTGNGCNGNNGTAATTGTAGCANCNCTNACAACAGCAGTNCCATTNACATTNATATCAACAGCTGANCCATTCCATCCATCACCATAAGAATCATACATNTTAAATGTATGTGTACATTGTGCTCCTAGAAAAAGNGCACTAAAAATAAATAAGNTTGAAAAGTAAAGTTGTTTCATTTTGCAAAATTTTGATTCGAATTGACCTTCAATTTACAAAATTTTAACAATTTANATCAACAAAAAAGAAACTTATTAGAATAATATCTCNTTTANANNATNTTAATCTAANNTTTTAAAGATTATTTAGAGTTTATTATTTAATTTTTTGATTAATGTAAAACAACAAATTTTTCGTTGNATAACATTCCATCCATTANATANCTTAAAATATAAACNTTTGTTGGNAATCCACTTACGTCCAATGAATATGAATTTGAATCAATATTGATTTTTGAAATATATCTTCCAAAAAGATCCTGTATTATAATNTCATCAANACTTTTTCGAAATTTNATATTTAATTTTCCGTTCGCAGGATTTGGATATATTCTAACATTTGANAATAAATATTGGTCTTCAATNTTGGANGGAGGTAAACCACAAATTGTACAACTCCCCCAACAAACATCAAGTAATGTTGTGTCATTTTGTGGTACAATTAATACCCTATTTGTATAGGTAGGATCACCATTCGTGCAAAAATCATTTGGATCGTTTGTTTCCTGTATTGNCCAATTATCAGCAGAAAACTTATACTCTATAGTATCNCCNTGATTTAANTCTAANGANACTTGCCATATTTCATCTCCATTTGAATCAGNCATAGGATTACAATTACCACACCAGCCATTAAAAGTCCCATTTANTTCAGGNGTGTTGAAGTTATCTACGACTTGTGACATNTCAACTTGAAAAGTAATATTAGAAGTATTTACAGGNGGNGGAGGCGGTGCAACNACACATAAAGGATAAGGGCAGNTAGAACTTAATGTCGTAACTGAACCATCAGTACAATCAACACTTCCCATTAACCAATTGTTAGCTCCAAAAACGACACCACCACTAGTATCTTTATAAGCCCAAGAATCTTTATATTCCCACGGTTCTCCTGTACCATCAACATTGGGGTCTCCAAATGTTTCTATAATTGATCCATTTTCAAATAATTCTATTGCATCATCTCCATTTTGAGATATGCTATTTGTTGCTTGTAAAACAACATTAAATGAGGAAAAACAAACATCAAAATATGTTGACATTTCATTTGTGTCTCTGGCCAATAAAATATGATCTCCTTGAGTTAAACTCATCGAAGGAAAAGTATATTCTTGACCATCTGTCCCNCCNCCATTATTAGCTACTCCAATTCCATACACACTAAGGTCAGAGATGTTTTTTGAAGCGTATAAATGTATTGCTTTTCCAGTTGCTCCACCAGAAGCTAAATCAAAGTCAATAATTCCGTGTAAAACCAAAGCTGTATCTAAAACAGCCTGAACTAAAATACTTCCAACCATGCCCATACCAGCATGAGGATCGCACTGATAGTCATAAGTTCCAGGGGTGGAAAAAACATGAGAATATGTCCAACCACTTCCAAGTGAATTACCAAAGCTTGNAGGGTTATTTGCAAACGTAGATTGATTTCCATTAACATTATGCATGCCGCCTGTATTTATCCAAGTAACTGTATCACCAACTGCAATAGTTAAATTAGATGGGTTAAATGAATTTGNTACTGTATTAACAACATGATTTGTTTGAGAAATAGAAAACAAACTTATAATAAGTAATAGNGAAAGNGTATAATATTTTTTCATTTCATNGATTTAATATGTTGTAATTTACAAAATAAAAAAAGGGAGTCGTTAAACTCCCTTTTATTTTTTTATGTTGTTNAACTAATTACTGAACNATNATATTTTCAGTCATTGTTCCGTTAGTTGTTTCTACATTAATCATGTACATTCCTTTTTCAAGNTCNGANAGATTAACATTNATTGTTTTGTTGTTTACCTTATTGTTAGTGTAAACTACTTTTCCTCTAACGTCAGTAATAGTTACATTCATTACTTCATTGCTTGTAGTAATCACGAACTCACCGTTGTTTGGATTAGGATATACATCCATATTTCCTTGGCTTAGTTCAGTGATGTTGCTACAATCTAACACAGTAACTACAGCTTCTGTTCTTGTACTTGTACAAGCATCAGCAGCAACTGCATGCCATGAGATATCATCTACATAGTAGTTGTTACCTGCAGCAGCATATAAGTTACATCCACCTACAGCGTTACCAGTAGCTATTGTTGCTGTACCCTGAGANACACCATCAATAAATAGCTCCCATGTNCCAGTTGTTAAATCAGCACANTTTAATGTAACGTTAAACCATACACCTGTTCCAGGGTAGTTACCTGTTAAAGTACCACCANCTAAATCAAATGTNAATGGATCGTTNAATCCACCNGCACCTGTAAAGGTCATTTCCATTGCCCATACGGTACCAATGTTAGCAGAACCTTGTANGTTAAAGTAAGCTGTTGTTTCTACATACATATTAGTAGAGAACTCAAATGAACCAGAAGTCCAAGTTTGACCACCGAATGGTAATACAGGATCTGGAACGTTAGCAGCAGCATTATCTAAATGTAGTGAGTTAGAACCACTAGCTGCTTGAGCACTAGAGATGATAGCATCATANAATCCACCTGGTGTACCACCTGGCCATGTAGCCCAGTTAGTTGGGTTAGACTGAACAATNTAATCACCAGCATTGTAAGATTCAAAGTCNTCTGAGAACCCTGAAGCAGCTTTTGCCTCTGCATAGTATGAAGTAGTTGCAGTTGGAGTAACATGAACCATGTCACCACTTCCTACAGCNTTACCACCAGTCATAGCATCGTACCAAGTAATTGGTCCGTCAGCAGAAGAACCACTTAACGTAGCTGTATCTCCAGCACAAACAGTGTCTCCACTTGCAGTTGGTGCACCTGGAGTGTACTTGTTCTCTCCTTGTGTNGAGTAGTTGTNATTACTAGTNTCTGAGTCATTGGCTACAGTAACATTCAANGCTACATCATATACACCNTCTGCACTCATATCAGCAGTAGCTGTAAAGACATACATTGCTGTATCTCCAGGAGCTAAAGGACCTGCGATAGTTTCAACGTTTGCTGCACCACCATTAACACCATAAGAAACATCGAAGTTACTTTCTGATACTAAACCTTGGTTAACAACCCATACTTCAATAGGCTCTGCGTTAGTTAATTCACAACCTGTTGGTGCAACAGCAGCAACAATAGCTAAATCATTAGCAGCTGCTTCTACCACAGCAAAGTTATCTATCGCCATATCACCAGGCCATGCTTGACCACCTGAATTGGTATCTAACACAGCTGTAACCTTAAAGTGTACTACTGTAGCAGTTGTGCTTAATAAAACACTCTCCTCTACCCAAACATCTCCTTGGTCTCCAGACTTGCTGAAAATGTTAGTATAACTTGTTCCATCATATATATCAACACTCATTGTACCTTGAGCACTTCCATACATATGAGAGTAGAAATTAAGCTCTGGGTTAGTTAATGCACTGATATCAATGTCTTCAGTCATCATAGTAGCTACATCACCATGTGCTCTAGGAACAGATGCTTCAGTAAACATGTAATTTCCACCACCTGTCATATCATCAGATGGACCAGTTCCCGATGATGGTGTTCCACCAGCATCTAATGTCCAGTCAAATACATCTGCTGTGTCTTGTGCCCAACAATTACTAAAACCAGCGTCAAAGTTCTCCATGTAAGGAGCAACTGCTACAGCACATAATGTAGAAAAGCTATACAAGGGCGAAAGAGCGCTTGTATCACCTGCTCCACATATAGCTGCTACTTGAACATCATAATTTGAATTTGGATTTAGTCCGGTAAGAGCCTGTGTTGTAGATGTAACCACAGAAGAGGTTCCATTGACAACCATCAACCACTCCGTCTCAAAACCACCTGCAGTCCAAGAAACATCTGCACTGTTCGTGGTAATATTACTTGCCATAACATTGCTTGGAGCAACACAATTTAAACAAGAACTAACTTGAATTAAA
>PBXW01000044.1 GCA_002727735.1 Crocinitomicaceae bacterium | reverse complement strand
TCATTTAAAAATATCACTTTCACCCTCAGAAGTCATAAGGAATGCACCATTACCAGGGTCAAAATCTACCGTGTTTCTGTATTTGCCAACTATAAACGTATTTCCTGAGGCATCTAAATCAATAGCATTTCCACTTTCAGCACTGTAACTTCCAAAGCTGCCACTCCAATTATAAATTTGAGAAAAATTAATTAGGGGTATAAATATTAAAAAAGCCCATGAGAATTTTTTGCTGATTAATTCCAATTTATTATGCTTTTTTAGATTAAAAGTTAGTGTTGAATACTAATTTTAGTAATGCTTGACTCCCCAGAATTATTTTTGAGAGTTAATATGTATATACCATTCTCTAATTTAGAGGTGTTAAGAGTAAAAGGGGATGAGTTTAGCAAAGTTTTTTTAATCAATTTTCCATTTAAATCAAGCAAACGAAGAGAATTATAGCTTTTTGATTGTGGCCACAAAATTGTCAATTCATGATTAGCTGGATTAGGGTAAATCCAATAGTCTTCTTTTTTATCTAGCATACCAACGCTATTAAAAGTGTAGACATTGGTATAGTATTTACATCCATAAATACTAGTAAGCATTGCCTGATAGTCACCATTCACTGTTGGTGTAAATAAGTTGCTNGTATTGTTGGGGTCTAATTGNCCATCAACATACCAATTGATTGAATATCCTGCTAAATAATCTGTAATGTACATNTTGAATGCGCCATCAAGTCCTAAGTTAAANCTAACTGATGGATCGCAATATGTTATATAAATGGTGTCGGAAGAAGAACTACAACCAAAGTTGTTGTAAGCCATCACAAAATAGTTGCCTGAAGTAAATATGGAATCTGTTGGATTTACCTGGCCTGGCTGGGCTAAGGTATCAAGGTGCCATTGAAGAATATATTGTGATGAATCTGTATATACGATGTAGTTTGCTGAATCGTAAACAATATTAGGCTGACCGGGTGTAATTCCAACTCTAACTGTATCTACACTTTGATTAGCTGGAACTGGGAGTACTTGTTGATAGGTAATTACAGTGCTCACCGTAGCATCTCCACCTGCAGAACATTGACTGCAACTCACAAAATTCATGTTATGGGTTCCAATGTAATCATCGGATCCAAAAGTTAGTTCCCATTGATTTCCAGATGCTGCAGTTTGATCTGCATCCCAAACCTCTAACTCATAAGTGCTGTCTGGATGTAGATTGATATTAACCTGCCATGAATTTGGTCCATTATCATTAAGTATAAAACTAGATTGATAAATTAAATTACCATTTTCTTTCACAATAAAATAAGGGTCAGGTTTATTGTTGGTATATACAAAAGGAATATACTCTGGACCCCAGCCACCTGTGATGCTATGAATTGTAACATCTGTTAGCGTGTATACATCAACAGTGTCGAGATTAGCATATGCTGTGTAGTTGACAACATAATCTCCAGGTTGATTGTAAGTTTGAGTAGGAGGGTTCTCAAGTGAACTAGTTTGGCCATTTCCAAAATCCCAATCATAAACTAAAAGACCTGGATTGTTATTGGTGAAATTAACTTGCAGAGGATAACATCCCATATATGGCGATGATGTAAAACCTGAGTTGCCTATGGCTGCATTATCAATGTTAAGATCCATATCAAAAACTACAGGTACATTATCTATATTTTGTCCAGATGCTACTACATCAACTAAAACACTCACTTCTACATCATATTGACCCGGAACTAATGGAGTTCCGTAAACATTTATACATCCATATTGGTCTGTTTGAGGGTTGTAGTTACATCCGTTTGCAGAATTATCACAAATCCAACTAAGACCAACGGGTAAACCCACACTGACAATTTCAAAGTTTTGAATTGTTGCTCCCATGGTGTCAAGAGGCATAACAAAAGTAATGTCTTCATTGTAGGCTTGTCCAGCATATCCAGTTGGGATAGGATTGGGATAAATTCCGGGTTGAGTTTGAGAATAATCAATGGTGCATTGGGAATTTACTATCGTATTTGAAAACAATATGAACAGTAGTATATAAAGTCTTTTATGGAACATAGATATGTAAATTTAAAAAATCATTCTATTTTTCGGAAATAATATTATTTAATTAAAATAATCAACATATGTCAATTGATTTAGAAGGTGATGATTTAAATAAATTTATTTTAGTTGGAGATAGGGTGCTTATAAAGCCAAAAAATCCACCAAAAAAAACAAAATCGGGTTTGTATTTACCTCCCGGAGTAGAGGAAAATGAGAAAATTCACAGTGGGTATGTTGTCAAAGTTGGTCCTGGTTATCCTATTCCCAATATGGTTGAAGTTGATGAACCATGGATGAAAAAAGCAGAACAACTAAAATTTATTCCGTTACAACCTGAAGAAGGTGATTTAGCAGTTTATTTACAGAAAAGTGGTTATGAAATTCAGTATAATCAAGAAAAGTACATCATTATTCCACATAGTTCTATTCTGATGTTAATTCGAGATGATGAACTTTTCCATTAATTAAAGAATAATGGCATCTTTTCTATCTGGTGTTTTGCATCAAGTTTTTCAAGTACCTTAATCTGCTCGTTGATGTCAAAAAGTAGTTGATCAATTTCTCTCTCAGAATTAAGGTGAATGATTTTATCTATCTTAAATAGATTAAAAAAACTTTCCAAAAACGCTATTTTCTCAAAAAGACTCATTTTAACATTTTAATTTATGTTATATACATAAAAAACCATGCCAATTTTACATCTATGACTTCAAATATTGGATGAAGTTGCCTTAATAATGGATGAATTAAATCTCTTTTAACAAATATTCAACTTGATTTCTTGTTCTTTCTGCAAATGATTCTGCTGTTTCATTTGTGTTACAATATAAAGGACTTCCAATTTTTGTGTGAATTATACCTTTATTTAGTTGAAGTGTTCCGTTTGGATTAACTTTATCACTTCCAGAAATTGCTACTGGAATAATGGGTATTTCCCCTTCTTTAGCTATGATAAAGCTTCCTCTTTTGAATAGACCAATATTTCCATTTTTGGAACGGGTACCTTCTGGGAAAGAAATAATATTTTTCCCCTTTTTGATTTCCTTTCCAGCATTTCTCATACTGCGCATGGCTTTTTCTCTATTAGAGCGATCTAAAAAAATCATACCAGCTGCAATCATATACCAACCTAAAAATGGAATTTTTTTTATTTCTTTTTTGGCAATAAAGTAAATAGGCCTATCTATTGAAATGTACATGGCAATGATGTCAAAACTTGATAAATGATTAGAACAAAAAATAGCAGGTTGATCAAAATTATCTAANGCTTCTATNCCCGAAACTTTCACCTTGCATCCAGNAAAAAANCATACAGATTTAGCCCATATNTTTNTAGCNACCCAGAANGANAATTTTGAAGAAAATAAGACNACTATTGCCGCTANNANAGCAGAAAAAACAGTNCTAAAGAAAATNAATAGAACTTTTATGTAGTTGAAAANANNCCTCAATTACATGAAATTCNNTTATGCATTTGTATCCAATACTTTTTCAGAGTGGTATTCTCCTGCATCAAGTTTCCCCTTTATTTTTTTGAATACATCAATAGTATAAGCCACATCTTCTAAAGAATGAGCCGCAGTAGGGATTAGTCTTAACAAAATCATTCCCTTAGGAACAACAGGGTAAACTACAATGGAGCAAAANAAGTTGTGGTTTTCTCTTAAGTCAAAAGTAAGATTAGTGGCTTCTCCTAATGTACCACTTAACATAACAGGAGTTACGCAAGTATTACTGTTACCTAAACTAAATCCAGCATTTTTTAAACCACCTTGTAAAGCATTTGTTATTGTCCACAGCTTTTCTCTTTGTTCTTTTCCTTTTAACAATTCAAGTCTCTTGAGAGCACCTATTACAAGAGGCATTGGTAGAGATTTCGCAAAAATCTGTGATCTCATGTTGTAGGCTAAGTAATTGATTACATCTTCTGTACTGCAGACAAATGCTCCAACACTGGCCATTGACTTAGCAAAAGTTCCAAAGAGTACGTCAATTTCATCTTGAACTCCTTGATGTTCACCTGCNCCTTGTCCTTTTTCTCCTAAGGTTCCAAATCCATGTGCATCATCAACAAATAGNCTAAAATCNTATTTTCCAGATTTCCTAAATTCTACAATTTCTTTTAGTTTACCTTGATCNCCACTCATGCCAAATACTCCCTCTGTAACAACCANTATTCCTCCNCCAGATTGTTCAACAAGTTTAGTTGCTATGGCCATTTGCTTGTCAAAACTCTCCATGTCATTNTGNAGAAAAACTTTTCTTTTACCTTGATGTAGTCTAACTCCATCAATCATACAGGCATGNGATTCACTATCGTAAACAATAACATCATTACGTCCAACAAGAGCTTCAATAGCAGACATACATCCTTGGTAACCAAANTTTAANAGATAACCAGCTTCTTTGTCCATGAATTCAGCNAATTCATTTTCTAATTGTTCGTGTTCTTTAGTTTGCCCAGACATCATTCTAGCTCCCATNGGATAACCTAATCCCCAATCACGAGCTGCATCAGCATCAACTTTTCTAACTTCTGGAAGGTTGGATAATCCCAAATAGTTATTAATGCTCCACGTAAGAACATCTTTACCTCTAAATTTCATGACAGGNGCGATTTCACCCTCAAGTTTTGGAAAAGTAAAATATCCATGTGATTCTTTTGCATGTTGACCTAANGGGCCTCTATTGTTTCTAATTTTATCAAAAATGTCTCTCATGTTAATGTTAAATTGTTGGGGGTAAAAGTAAAACTCTTTATGTGCATAACAAAGCTTTGTATTATAAATAATTAACATTGCTATCCACATTCTTTATACANAAAGCATTTGTACATGGTTTTTATAATTTTATATTTGCTGACCTAATCAAATTGATTTGAATTCTAAAAACATTTTTTCATCAATTCTTCTTTGTTTAATTGCAGTATTCCTGCTTTCATGTTCGGAGTACAACAAAATCCTCAAAGGTTCAGATTATGATTTAAAATTTGAAAAAGCCAAAGAATATTATGAAAAAAACCAGTGTTATCGATCTCTTCCACTTTTAGATGAATTAATGTCCTATTTCAGAATGACCAATAAGGGTGAAGAAGTTTATTATTATTACGCGAAGACCCAATATTGTATGGGNGATTATTATTTAGCTGGTTATTATTATAAGAGATTTGTAAAGAATTTNCCTCAAAGTTACAGGGCAGAGGAATGTGCATTTAATGCTGCCATTTGCATGATGAGAAATTCACCAGATTATTACTTAGATCAGTCTGACAGTTATAAAGCTATTGATGAATTTCAATTGTTTATGAGTAAATATCCAAATAGTGTGTGGGTAGATAGTTGTAATACGCTTGTTAAAGATTTAAGGTCTAGGTTAGAGAAAAAAAGTTTTGAAAAAGCTAAGTTGTATTACAGAATGGAAAAATATCGTTCTGCTGTTATTGCATTTAAATCGGCTCTTTCCGAATTTCCTGACACACAGTACAAAGAAGATATCATGTTTTTATCCTTAAAATCGAATTATTTATACGCAGAAAACAGTGTAGATGTAAAAAAAGTGGAAAGATTTGAGGAAACTATCAAATCTTATCATAATTTTGTGGATTCTTTNAAAAACAGTANTTATTACAGGGAAGCTGAAAATTATTACTTGTCAAGTTTGAAAGAATTNGAAAAACTTAAANCAAAATCTAATGGCATATAAAGACAGNACTGCGGAAAGAACAACAATTACTAGAGACCTTAAAGAAATGGAAACATCTGTAGGTAACATTTACGAAACAATTGTTGTATTGTCAAAAAGATCCAATCAAATTAATGTTGAAATGAAAGAAGAGTTGGATCAAAAATTAGATGAATTTGCTACATCTACTGATAACCTTGAAGAAATCTTTGAAAACAGAGAGCAGATAGAAGTTTCTAGATATTANGAAAGATTGCCAAAGTCTGGTGCAATTGCTATGCAAGAATTAGAGCAAGAAAAAATATTCTGGAGACCTACCGAAGAGGAAGAGGAAGAATCAGAAAATTAATTCACTATCATGCTTAAAGGCAAAAATGTACTTCTTGCTGTAACTGGAAGTATTGCAGCCTATAAATCCGCTTTTTTAGTTAGAGAACTTATTAAAAAGGGGTCAAATGTNAAGGTGATACTCACAGAATCATCATTGCAATTTGTAACTCCAATTACATTATCTACATTATCTAAAAATCCAGTTTATAAGGACTTTATTAAAGATAAAGAAACTGGAGAATGGAATAATCATGTAGCATTAGGNGAGTGGGCCGANTTATTTTTGATTGCNCCTGCAACAGCTCATACNATTTCNAATCTNGTAACTGGNAAAGCAGATAGTTTTTTCTTAGCTACTTTNTTGTCCAATAANTCACCTGTTTTTGTAGCNCCTGCAATGGATTTAGATATGTATAAAAACACATCTACGCANGAAAATTTATCCACCTTAGAATCTAGGGGAATTCACATTATTGACCCTGACGAAGGAGAATTAGCTAGTGGTTTAGAGGGNAAGGGTAGAATGAAAGAGCCTGAGGATATTGTGNCATTTCTTCACCAATATTTATTGAGTAAAGCTTCTTTAAGTGGTAAAAAAGTTCTTATTTCTGCTGGTCCTACATACGAATATATTGATCCTGTTCGTTTTATTGGAAATCATTCTTCAGGAAAGATGGGTTATGCGTTAGCAGAAGAGGCATTGGNTAGAGGAGCTGAAGTTACACTNGTTTCAGGCCCTGTAAGTATAACTAGTTCAAATGAAGTTAAACTGATAAATGTAGTTAGTGCAGAAGAAATGAAAAAGGCCATTTTTAAGGAATTTGATCAAACNGATATATTAATTATGACTGCTGCAGTNGCTGATTATAAACCTAAAGTTGTTGCCAATCAAAAAATAAAAAAGGGTGGGGAAGAATTAAAATTAGAGTTAGTCAAGACGGATGATATACTGANGTCTATCTCAGCAATGAAAAAAAATCAATTTGTTGTAGGTTTTGCTCTNGAAACAAACGATGAAAAAACAAATGCAAAAGAAAAATTACGCAATAAAAAATTAGATGTAATTGTCTTAAACTCATTGAATGATAAAGGAGCTGGATTTGGACACGACACAAATAAGATTACTATAATAACAGAAAATGATGAGCAGGAGTATGATCTTAAATCTAAAAGTGAAGTCGCTTCAGACATATTAAATCANATTGAAAAAAGTATATGAAAAGGTCNTTGTTTATCGTTGTTATATTGCTTGCTCAGTTTTTTNNCTATGCACAAGTNTTCAATTGCAATGTAGATGTNATCTCTCCAGCTTTACAAAGCAATCCTGCTATAAATGAAATTAAAACTTCTTTGAAAAATGCCATTATTGAATATGTGAATTATGGGTATACTTGGACCAATGATAAATTTGAAAAGGGAGAACAAATTGACGTGTCTTTTCAATTAAAACTAGACACGAAACAAGGAGATAATTTTACGGGAACACTTCAGATAACTTCTCAAAGACCTGTTTTTAATTCAGACTACAATACACTATTATTTAATTTTTTAGATGAAGATATAGTTTTCACCTATCAAAGAAACTCTCCTATACAATATTTTGAAGGGCAGCATGTAAATAACCTTCCCGATATTTTCGCATTTTATATTAACATTATTTTAGGTTATGACTATGATTCTTTTTCTTTTGAAGGGGGTACACCTTACTTTAATAAAGCAGATCAAATCGTAAGCATTTGCCAGAATGGTTCTGAGCCTGGTTGGAAAGCTGGAGACGGAGACAACAATCGTTTTTGGTTAATTCAAAATTTACTTCAACCTCAATTTGCATCCCTTAGGAAAGCCTATTACAATTACCATATAAAAGGATTGGATAAATGTTATCAAAATAGAGAAGAGTGTATGCAGAGCATTTCATCTTCTATAAATGACCTCATGGAGATTCATAGTAGTCGACCATCTTCTTTTAATATGCAGTTGTTTTTTAATGCAAAATCAGAAGAGCTGATAAAGATTTACCAACCATCAGAACAAGGTTTAAAACTTAAAATGTTTAACTTGTTATCACAATTAGATCCTCAAAGAATAAAAGATTACAACCGTTTAAAATCAAATTAAGATGAATAAGTTTAAAGGAACTGGCGTAGCACTTGTTACTCCTTTTAGAAAAGAGGGAGAAGTAGACTTCAATGCACTACAAAAGTTAGTAGAATTTCAAATAGAAAATGGTGTTAATTACCTTGTTGTTCAAGGGACTACAGGTGAATCTGTGACTTTAACCGATGAAGAAAAAGTTTCTGTTTTAGAATACATCATAGATGTTACTAAAAATAGAGTGCCAATTGTTCTTGGTGTAGGCGGTAATAACACATCAAATGTTGTACAACAAATAAAAAAATTCAATTCCTATAGGATAGATGCCTATTTATCTGTTAGTCCCTATTATAACAAGCCATCCCAGGCTGGTATAGTCGCACATTACGGTCAAATAGCTCAAGTGACTGACAAACCCATCATACTTTATAATGTTCCTGGTAGAACTGGCAGTAATATGACAGCTGAAACTACTTTAACGTTAGCCAATACATATGCTAATATTATTGCAGTAAAAGAGGCTTCAGGAAATTTGGAACAGATTATGGAAATAATTAAAAATAAGCCAAGTGATTTCTTGGTTATTTCAGGTGATGATGCTTTGACTTTACCTCACATGGCTTGTGGAGGAGATGGCGTGATTTCTGTTGTTGCAAATGCTTTCCCAAAAAGATTTTCTTCTATGGTTGACTATGCCCTCAAGGGAGATTTAGAAAAAGCGAAACCACTACATTATGAGTTGTTTCCTATTATTCAGCAGTTATTTGCAGATGGTAATCCTGGTGGAATTAAATACGTACTTAAGTTGATTAGCATTGGAGAAGACCATATGCGACTTCCATTGGTTAATATTAATGATGAGGTAGCCAAAAAGCTGTATGAATTAGTTGCAGCTATAGACGATACTTTAGCTTAAAAAAATGTAATTAAGGAAATAGCCAATACAGCTACTAATATTCCTCCCCAATTGAAAAATGAAAGTTTTTCTCTAAATAACAGAATACCTGCCAAAGCAGTAAAAACTATTACTCCCATGTTGACAATTGGAAAAACCTGTGAACTTTCAAAAATGGGGGATTGAAGTGATCTAACGAAAAAGTTTAGCGTTAAATAGTTAGGGATACCTAATCCAATGCCCCATATTAAGTTTTTAAATTCTAACTTAAATCCATTTTTTATGGTTTCATAAATTAAAAACACACTTCCAAGAATACCTGCAATTAGAAAAACACTAGCAAAAAATAATGGCGTATTCTCATCATTAATGCTGAATTTCTGTGCCCAACTCAGTGTGCCATCAGCCATGCCTTGTCCAAAGAAAATAAGAAGAATTATTGGCAGGAATTTTTTATCAAATGATAACTTT
>PBXW01000043.1 GCA_002727735.1 Crocinitomicaceae bacterium | reverse complement strand
AAATCAACTAAAGGAACCAATTCACCCGCTTTGTTTTTTATAAGCATAGGAGGAACACCTGCGTTTTCAGCCACTTTAGCATCGTCAGCTCCAAAAGTGGGCGCTATATGTACGATACCAGTACCATCTTCAGTAGAAACAAAGTCTCCATGAATAATTTTAAAGGCGTTATGGGCGTTTTCAAAAGGTGTTGCAAAAGGAATAAGCTGTTCATAAGTTAGGTCAATAAGATCAGCACCCTTGAAACGTTGTATTATTTCAAAACCAATTTGCTTATTTTCATCTTTTAACTGGTCTTTAGGTACAAAAGGGGAACTCAAAACACTTGAAATTCTTTTTTCAGCAAGTACAACACAACAATCATCTTTTGTGTATTGGTTCTTAGTTTTAATTAAAACATAATCTACATTTTTATTAATAGCTAAAGCAGTATTAGATGGAAGCGTCCAAGGCGTGGTAGTCCATGCTAAAAAATAAATAGGTTCTTTTGCCTGAAAAAAAGAAGAACTTTTAGTGTTAACTAAAAACTGAGCAGTTACAGAAGTATCTTTAACTTGTTTATAACACCCTGGTTGGTTTAATTCATGTGAGCTTAGCCCAGTACCTGCTTTAGGAGAATAAGGCTGAATGGTATAACCCTTGTAAATATACCCTTTTTGAAAAGCTTGATTTAATAACCACCAAACCGATTCTATATATTTATTTTCATAGGTGACATATGGTTTTTCAGTATCAACCCAATAACCCATTTTTTTTGTTAGGTCATTCCATACATCAGTATATTTCATTACTGCTTTTTTACAAGCGTTATTGTATTCTTCAACAGATATTTTTGTCCCGATATCTTCTTTGGTAATCCCAAGTTCTTTTTCAACACCAAGCTCAACGGGTAACCCATGTGTGTCCCAACCAGCTTTTCTGTTTACCCTAAAGCCTTTAAGTGTTTTATAACGACAAAAAACATCTTTAATCGTTCTTGCCATAACATGATGAATTCCTGGAAGGCCATTGGATGATGGTGGCCCCTCATAAAACACAAAAGGATTATTTTCACTTCTTGAAGAAATACTTTTTTTAAATGTATTTTCTTTTTCCCAGGTTTTTAATATTTCCTCAGCAACAGCGCTTAATTTGATATTTTTTCTCTCCTTAAATTTCTCCATCTGAGAATAAAATTATTTTAATTTATTTTTAAGATTCACTTTTCGATGAGAATGAAACATTTTTTTATTCTCTCTTCCTGAACGCCATTTTTTTTGTTCTTCTTCAGTAAGGTTAATTATTTCTATACAAGGTGTAGAACAACAATTTTGATATTTATTTTTACATTCCTCACATTGAAGAAAAAGCAAATTACAGTGTAAGTTTTTACAATTAGTATGGTTGTCGCATGGTTTCCCACATTGATGACAGGAACTAATAATTTCGTCAGAAACACGCTCAGCTAACCTATCATCAAACACAAAGTTTTTACCAATAAATTTATTTTCCAAGCCATTTTCATTCACTTCATGAACGTAATTGATGATACCACCATAAAGTTGGTTTATAGATTTAAACCCTTTATGTTTTAGATATGCAGAAGCTTTTTCACACCTAATCCCCCCGGTACAATACAGTAAAATATTTTCATCTTCTTTTCCTTCTAACATTTTCTCTACCATAGGTAATTCTTCTCTAAATGTTTCCGCATCAGGAAGGATGGCGTTTTTAAAATGACCTATTTCGCTTTCATAATGGTTTCTCATGTCAACAACTATAGCACCATCATTAATTGCTTCGTTCCATTGCTTAGCATTTAAGTGTTGTCCCACATTGGTAATGTCATAGTCGTTAATACTTAAACCATCTGCAACAATTTGTTTTCGGACTTTAATGGTTAGCTTATAAAAAGAAAACGAGGGTTCTTCAACAGCAACTTTAAAAGGAACCCCTTTGAAAAAGGAGATCTCATCTAATTCTTTTCGAAATTGATCGAAACAATGTTCAGGCACGGACAATTGAGCGTTTATTCCTTCTGTTGCAAGGTAAATTCTTCCAAGAACCTGTAATTTTTCCCAATTAAAAAACAGGGTATTTCGCAACTCATTAGGATCAGGAATTATAACATATTTATAAAACGAAAGTGTAACACGGTTAAATGTTTCCTCAGCCAGTTTTTTCTCTCCTGCTTCACGATTAAGTTTATTAAATGGAAAATTCTCCGACATGTGTTACTTTTATGGGAATGCAAAAATAGAAAATCTACTTAAAAAGTTTACTTTTATGATTGTCTGCAAAGAAAATAAATCCATTTGATATTAATAGAAAGAAATTTAAGCGAAGTTTTTGGGTTGCTAATTCCGTTAATTATCACGGTTTCATTATTGGTTTATGTAAGTAAAAGTAGGTTCAATTTAATTAAGAGTATTTTTTTCGCCCATTTTAGCAAGGCCTATTTTAGAGCGGTGGAAAATAATAAAGAAGAACAAGAATTTATGATTTTACTATGGTCATCTGTTTTTCTCCAAGGCATTATGATTCATTTATATTTTATAACGTCTTCTTTCCCTGTATACCTGTATTATTTAATTATTGTAGGATTAATTATTATAAAATACTTAATCATAAAATTCTCTTCTAAATTGTTAGAACAGGCCATGCTTTTTAATTTCTATATAACTTCTTTTTTTATATCTGTTATTCATTATGGTTGGCTTTGTATGCCTGTTATTGTTTTAAACATTTTGTATTTTAATAGAATAGAAAATGGTTTTATTCAACTCATTAATTCTGTATTTTTAGCAGTGGGATTATTTTATTTTGTGTATCGCTTTATCTTCTTGGTGAATGCGGCAAATAAGGAAAAAATTTCATTTTTACATATATTTTTTTACCTTTGCACCCTCGAAATTCTACCCTTAGGGGTAATTTCAGCTATCATAGTCATTAACTAGATAGCTTTTGATGTTAATTAAAAAGTGCGAATGAGTATAAAATCAATTCTTGTTTCTCAACCGGAGCCAAAAACCGATAAGAATCCATTTAGTGATTTAGCAGAAAGGTTTAATTTAAAAGTAGACTTCAGATCCTTTATACATGTAGAGGGAATAGACCCTCAAGATTTNAGACAACAACGAATTAATCTAACTAATTATACGGCAGTTATTTTTACTTCGAGAATGGCNATTGANCATTTTTTNAGAATTGCTAAAGAAACACGNTTTACTGTTCCNGATGACATGAAATATTTTTGTGTNTCCGAAGCNGTGGCTTATTATCTACAGAACTATGTNGTGTATAGAAAGCGAAAAATTTTTCATGGAAAACAAACNTTTAATGANTTAATACAAATAATCAATAAACACAATAGCGAAAAGTTTTTAGTTCCTTGTTCTGATATTCAAAGAAAAAANATTCCTAATTTNTTAGAGAAGAATAACATCAATTTTCAAAATGCTGTTTTATACAAGACCGTTTGTAGTGATCTTTCTGACTTATCTGATGTCAAATACGATATTCTTGTTTTTTATAGCCCCTCAGGTATACAATCTTTAATCAAGAATTTTCCAGAATTTGAGCAAAATGGAACTAAAATTGCCGCTTTTGGACCAACAACAGCAAAAGCAGCAGAATTAGCAGGGTTAAGAATTGACATTAAAGCTCCACAACCNGGGATTCCTTCAATGACTATGGCGATAGAAAATTTTATTAAAGGTTAGAATTAATCCTATTATTCTCTTTTTAAATCAGTAATTTTATCTCAACCATAATTGGTTAAGAGAATGATTACAATAAAAAATCAAAAAGAAATAAATCATTTATTTCGTTTTGGAAAAACTACTATTATTTTTCCATTAATGGTTTATTGTTTAGAAGCAAAGGANCCAAAAGTATTATTTTCTATATCAAAGAAAAAAATCAACAAAGCNGTTGATAGAAATAAAATAAAAAGACAGTTAAAAGATATTTATAGAAAGGATTTAAGTTGGAATGTAAAAAAACACATTGCTTTCGTATATATTGCTGATAATATATGTGACTATAACGCGTTGTACACATCTATGAAGAAAATAAAAAATGCATATAAAGAGTTATAAAAGATTAATGATAGNGGTCTNANCTGCTTTCATTTTAATAGCGGCAACAAAATCAGACGATGATTATTTTGAGATAAGTAAAAACTTAAGAATAATGTCATCTGTTTATGAGAAACTGAATGGGTTTTACGTTGATGAAGTACTTCCAGGAAAAGTAATGAAAACAGGGATAAACGCGATGTTAAAATCTTTAGACCCTTATACTGTTTATATTTCAGAATCTGAGATAGAGGATTTTCGTTTTGCCACAACTGGCGAATACGGAGGAATAGGTGCGACAATCAAAATAAAAGAAGATCAAGTTATCGTAAGTGAATTATATAAAAACTCACCAGCATCAAAATCAAAACTTCAACCAGGAGATCAAATAATAGATATTGATGGAATTAAATTAAAAGGAAAAACATTAGACGAGGTTGGAAATTTACTTAAAGGAGCTGCTGGCTCTCAAACTTTACTAAGAATCAAAAGAAAAGGCAATACAATAGAAAAAAAAATAGTTAGAGAAGATATACAAATACCAGCTGTTACATTTTCAAAGATGATCTCAGAACAAACAGGGATAATAAAATTATCATCCTTTACACAGACCTCATCTAAGGAGTTTAAAGAAGCATTAGTGCAATTGCAAGAAAAAAACATAAAAAAGCTAATTATTGACCTTAGGTCAAATGGAGGTGGTTTGTTAAATGAGGCGGTAAAAATTGTTAATCTTTTTGTAGATAAAGGACAGCTAGTTGTGAGTACAAAAAGTAGAATTAAAGAAATGAACCGTTCCTATCTTACGCAAGAATTACCATTAGCAAAAGAGATGCCAATAGTGGTTTTAATAGATGAAATGTCAGCTTCAGCAAGTGAAATAGTTGCAGGAAGTATTCAAGATATGGATAGGGGAGTAGTTATTGGAAACACAAGTTTTGGCAAGGGATTAGTGCAACAGACAAAGCAAGTTAGCTTTGGTGGACAAATAAAATTAACTGTGGCAAAATATTACACACCAAGCGGAAGATGTATTCAAAAGTTGGATTATTCTACAGGAATAAATTCAAATACTATAGCCGATAGCTTGGTT
>PBXW01000042.1 GCA_002727735.1 Crocinitomicaceae bacterium | reverse complement strand
CACAAGCATTGGTGAAAATTTTAGCTGATTCAAACTTTTTAAATGTATCAATTAAACCATCTCGCTCAGCAGTATATCTTACTTGCTCAGATCCAGGATTGATTCCTAAAATAGCTTTAGGCTTAACTCCCTTATTTACGGCATCATCTACTATAGAAGCAGCACGAGTTAAATCTTCATAAGATGAATTGGTACATGAACCAATTAACGCCCACTCTATNTCAGTTGGCCAATTATTTTTAGCTGCTGCATCTTTCATTTCAGCAACTGGCGTAGCTAAATCTGGCGTAAATGGNCCATTTAAGTGAGGAGTTAANGTGTCTAAATTGATCTCNATAACTTGATCAAAATATTTTTCNGGGTTTTGATAAACTTCTTCATCTCCNGTTAAATCAGNTGCAATTTGATCTGCTGCATCTACTACGTCTTGTCTATCTGTTGCACTTAAATACCTNCTCATAGAATCATCATATCCAAAAGTTGATGTTGTAGCACCAATTTCTGCACCCATATTACAAATGGTTCCTTTTCCTGTGCAAGAGATAGATTTTGCTCCATCACCAAAGTATTCCACAATACAGCCTGTTCCGCCTTTTACAGTAAGAATGCCAGCTACTTTTAAAATTACATCCTTTGGAGAAGTCCAACCATTCATTTTGCCAGTTAATTTAACTCCAATTAGTTTTGGAAACTTTAGTTCCCATGGCATTCCAGCCATAACATCAACTGCATCTGCACCACCAACNCCTATGGCAACCATACCAAGACCACCAGCATTCACCGTATGAGAATCTGTCCCAATCATCATACCACCTGGAAACGCATAGTTNTCTAATACAACTTGGTGAATTATACCTGCACCTGGTTTCCAAAATCCAATNCCNTATTTATTACATACTGAACTTAGAAAATTATAAACTTCATTATTCTTATTAATCGCTTCTTGTAAATCCTTNTCTGCACCTATTCGAGCTTGAATTAAGTGATCAGCATGAACTGTTGATGGGACTGCAGCTTTTTGTTTTCCNGCCTGCATAAACTGCAATAAAGCCATTTGAGCAGTAGCATCTTGCATGGCCACACGATCTGGCGCAAAATCAACATAAGACGCTCCTCTTTCATAAATTTCTTTTGCTTCACCATCCCATAAGTGAGTATATAATATCTTTTCAGAAAGGGTTAATGGTTTTTGCAATAATTTTCTTGCTGCTTCTATTTTTTGAGGATAAAGCGAATACAACTGCTTTATCATTTCTATATCAAATACCATGTTCTATTTTTATTGTTCTCGAAAATAGAAAAATGAAATGATTTTAGAAAAGGATTATGGTTTAAAGTAAGATATTTTTAATCTCAGACAATGAACTTACTTGTTTCCAAATTGTTAAGTTGTGGTGATGGTTGTTTGGATTGTAATAGATACATCTCATNCCAACNTCAATTGCNCCTGCAATATCTGTTTTCAAATCATCNCCTATCATGATCGATTCATTTAAAGATGCATTGGCTTCACTCATAGCGTAATGAAATATTTTAACGTCTGGTTTTTTCACCCCTACTTTCTCAGAAGTAATGACTTTATCAAAATAAGGNAGCAAACCAGATTTTTCCAATTTCACCCATTGAACTTCTTCGAATCCATTAGTAATTATATGCATACTAAAATGTCCCTCTAATCTTTTGAGAAGATCTATAGTACCATCTATCAAAATNGTTCTGTGAGGAGAATTATTGACATAGTCTGTTCCTAAATTATCTGCTAACTTCTTATTTTCAATACCAAAATAAATTAGAGTTTGAAGAAAACGTTCTGTTCTTAATTTATCTTTTGTAATAAGATTTTTACGGTATTTTTCCCAACACTTNTTATTTATCTTTTTATAAACCTTAATAAACTCATCAGCTAAAGAGATTCCTTTTTGATGGAGTTGATNTTTATGATAAAGAGACACCAATTCATCATGTGAATTTTTTTCAAAATCCCANAAAGTTCTGTCTAGATCAAAAAATAAATGTTTTATCTGCACTAATGAAAAATAAAATGATTAAGGTATGCTAACAACGTAGATGTAGATAACAATACGATAGAAACGTAGGCATATGTAAACTTATTTTTACCATAAAACTTAACCACTATAAAAGTACCAATGGGTATAGATAAGAACAAGGGGGCCAATGTACATAGTAAAAAATATCCGCCCTTAGAATTTTTCATCTTCACAATCAACCTGTTTCTCTTNTTAAAATTCTTTTTCTTTTTTTTTGATTTAAATATAGAAAGCCACTTTGCATTTGAGGTAGTAAAAAAAATAGCTCTGGCTGTAAAAAAGAATACGTTAAAGCAAAAAATAGCACCTAATGTTGACGAAAGTAAAATCTCTAAAAAATTTAAGTTTGTAGTGGCTTCTGCGATGGATGCTGCAAATAAAAATTTAATATGTGCAAGAAAAAAAACGTATATGTATAAGGACCACTTAATCATCCTTTTTAGAACCAAATGCCAAATCGCCAGCATCACCCAAACCGGGAACTATATAAGATTCTTTTGTCATTTCAGGATCAATAGCACCAACCCAAATAGTAGAATTTGATGGGAGATTATTACGTACTAAATCTACTCCCTGTTGACTCGCAATGACACTTACCACATGAATTTTTTTGGGCGTACCCCTTTGCAATAAAGCTTTATAAGCTAAAACCATTGACCTTCCTGAAGCAAGCATAGGGTCGTTTAAAAGAATGGTTTTACCCTCTAAATCAGGACTTGACATGTATTCAATTTCAACATCAAATTCATCAGGAGATGTATGTTTCCTGTAAGCAGAAATAAAGCAATTTTCAGCTTGATCAAAATAATTAAGTAGTCCCTGATGCAAAGGCAATCCAGCCCTTAATATGGTTGCAAGAACAATAGGTTCATCAATCAAATTCATATTAGAAACCCCCAGAGGAGTAGAAATATCTTTGTCGGAATAATTAAGCGTTTTACTAATTTCCATTGCCGTTATTTCACCTAAGCGTTCTAAATTTCTTCNAAAACGCATAGAATCTAATTGAACTTTTTTATCTCTTAGTTGTGAGAGAAATGTATTGTATATTGAATTGCTATCTTGAAAATTTATAATGGAGGACATATTGCAATTTTGATCTAAATTAAAAATTTAGTTGATGATGTTAAAGTATTTAAGTAATAATAACATTTAAAATATGATGATTTAAATTACACCCAAGATGATTCAAATACACTTCTCCACCCTTTCCATCTATCTTTATCACTTAGTGACTCATTGTGCCAAATAGAAGTAAAAACACCATTAACTTTTTGAACAGCTTCTTTTAATTGGTTTATACTATTCGTTGCTTCTTTAGTGTCCATTGCATAATAATCTTTAAGCACTCCCTCCATATAAGCAAAAGGATGAATTTTTAGGGATGTTTTAGATTCACTTTTCAAATCATAAAAATAAAAAGGTGTACAAGTACCAGCTCTAAAACCATATTGATCTGCATAACCCATGCTATAGTCATTTTCTATTCCACATTTAAGTAAATTCCTGTAGGAGTCTGGTATTGTATATCTCAAGAAATGAAAACGACTATGAGAAACATTTGAGTCAATACAATCTTTTAACCTTTCTTTTTCTTGGTTTATTAAATGAGATTTACCAAAAGACTGATAAGACGGGTGAATACCTAATTGTCCAAATTTCTGCAATTGACCTAAAAGTTCAATCATTTTAGGATGATTATGGTCTATATTCTTATCATATTTGGCATAGTCTCCCAAAAGAATAAAAAACACTACTTCTAAACTAAGTTTTTTAGAAAAGCTATTTAAGTATCCATAGGTATCGTATGGGTCATCACTATCGCCCTTCCATAAATCAAGACGTTGTTTGAATTTAGTTTTGTTTGTAATGCCATCTTTCACCGTGCCACCTAATGACCTCCAAAAGCCTTTGTATTTAAAGGCATAAGCATTATCAATATCAATGGTCACATATTGTTTATACTTTCTTGATAATTGAAAATTGGAATGATAACAATGATTTAGTTGATCTATTAGATCATAAACCCATACATCAACAATTGGTATGTGATTGACTTTATGTTGAACTAAAATGGACTGACTTGAAATATATCTTCCATGTTCATCAACTTCTTTTGCTTCATACTCTTCCATCCTAGTAATTAAGAAGAAAATAGCGCTGAATACATCAAATTGATGATCTGCATTTTTACTTGGGAATAATTGAAAAAATTGATCTTTCAAACTAACTATTTCTGGATATAAATTAGATTCATCATCCAACAATCCAGAAGGGCAAATATGATATGATGGGACATCTATTTGCTCATTTGAATAATTTATTACAAATCCATTTAAGGTTTGAATATCATTAGAAATAGTAAAAGGTAGAGAGCAAATCTCATTAAAAATAAAATCAACTGTATACTGAAGTCTTTTTGTAACTGATTTGGTGTAAATCGTAATCATGAAAACTGATTAACCATCTCATTCAGAATAAACTCAGCAGCTTTACCATCTCCAAAAACTGGAGGAAATGCCAAATTTTCATTATGAAGATAGTTATTGACTGCATTTAATATTTTTTCTTGATTCGTATCTGCAATAACTGCACTTTTAGCCTCAACTATTTCTACCCATTCTGTTTGAGGCCTTAAAATAATGCATGGTTTTTTAAAAAAATAAGCTTCTTTTTGAACTCCACCACTATCAGTTATTATGAGACTTGCATTTTTCTCTAATGAAATTATATCTAAAAACGATGCAGGTGGAATTATTTTGATTAAAGAAGAATTGCTTAATTGTTCTTTAACTGTTTCATTCAACAGAGTTTCCTTCATTTTCATCGTTCTTGGATGAAGGGGTAAAATCAATTGAATGTTATTTTCTTCTGTTAATTTCAGAAAAGAAGAAAAAATTTCATTTAATTTTTGAGGATCGTCAGTATTATCATTTCGATGAACTGTAGCTAAAATAAATGGATTGTTTTCAATACCAAGGTCGCTTAAAATAGAAGACTTTTGTTCACTTAATTTTGAGAAGTGTATACTATTATCATACATTACATCACCACAATGGTAGATATTAGGGCAATCAGCGGTAGCTTTATTGCTAATTGTTTTAGAAAAACCTTCATTAATCAGGTTCTGATAACCAGTCTGCGTGGGAGAAAACAATAAAGTTGATGCGTGATCACACATTATTCTGTTAATCTCCTCTGGCATTTTCTTATTAAAAGACCTTAACCCCGCCTCTATATGTACAATAGGTACATGTATTTTAGAAGCGGCAACAGCAGAAGCTAAAGTAGAATTTGTATCGCCATAAACTACAATTGCATTGGGCTTATGTTGAACTAAAACATCCTCAATTTGTTCGATCATTTTTGCAGTTTGTTTACCATGAGACGATGAACCTACATTTAGATTTATCGTTGGTTTGGGGATATTTAATTCTTCAAAAAATACCTCAGACATATTTTGGTCGTAGTGCTGACCAGTATGCAAAATGATTTCCTCAATTTGAGGAAAATTATTTTCTATAGCTCTTGATATGGCTGCTGCTTTAATTATTTGAGGACGAGCACCTACTACAGTTATTATTTTCATTACAGTACGACTTTATGATCTGCAAAGCTAAAATAGCTATTATCCGCTACAATAAGGTGATCTAATAATTTTATGTCAAATATTTTAGAAGCATTAACTATTTTCTTGGTGATTTTTACGTCTGCTTGACTTGGTTTTAAATTTCCTGATGGATGATTATGCAACACAATAAATGAAGTACTTCCATTGGTAATTAATTTTTGAAATACTACTCTCACATCAACAATGGTAGATGTAAGTCCGCCTATAAATAACTGCAAGACATCAATTACTTTGGATTGTTGATTTAAACAAATCATCCAAAACTCCTCTGTGGATAGTCCAAAAAATCTATTTTTCATGAAATCAAAAACCATCTTGCTATTCAATAACAAAACATCTTTTGTATGTGGAAATTGAATTCGTTTCGATAATTCTAGGGCAGCTACAATTTTTGCTGATTTAGCTATTCCCAATCCTTTTACTTTACATAAGTCTCTTACCTCCATGGTATAAAGTTGGTGGATATTGTTTTGTGTAAAATCCTTCAGATTTTTAACAATCTCTATTACATTGCAGGTAGGACCTCCATTTCCAATCATTATCATTAAAAGCTCTGTNCACGATAAGGATGACTTACCTCTNTCNAGCAACCTTTCCCTTGGAAGATCACCAAAANCTTGATTTAAATTCTTCATGAGNNTGAATTAAAATCNCCAGAACATAAATTATTTATGGCTAATTATTAATGATGAGAACTTTAGTGCCTATTTGAACATTGTCAAACAATTTAATCACATCTTGATTAATCATTCTAATGCACCCATGAGATGCAGGCCTGCCAATTGTAGCCTCATCACTAGTNCCATGGATATAAATCCCTCTAACATAAGAATCAATTTTACTCCCTTTGTTTATTCCTAATTCTTCTCCTTTTAAACTTAAAATTCTGGAGGTGATTTCATCATTAGCTAAAGTTGTATCTGATTTGTTTATNTTNACAACGNTACCTACATTCTTCTTTTTCACAAATAAAGTACCCAGNGGANCATCTNGNCCAATTTTTTCAACTATAGTGTGTAATCCAGTTGGTGTTTTNAAAGTCCCCATTTTATTNCCAGCTCCTTTTGCTGATGTAGAAACAGGGTAAATGCTAATTAACTTATTTTTTTTTATATGATACATCTTTTGGCGCTTTATACCAATATAGATGTACTCTTCTAAATTATTATTGGGATATATAGTTGTTACATAATCATTCAANAGTGNTACAAAAGCAAAATCATTTTTGCCACTATGTTGACCATGTAAAGAATAACTTATAATTATAAAGTAAAGTACTATTTGCCTCACAATTCACAAAATAAGGCAAAAAAAAAGAGTCCCAAAGGACTCTTTATCTTAATAAATAAAAATCTCTTTAAAGCGTATTAACGTGCTTTGTTAATTTTGATTTTAAGTTNGATGCTTTATTCTTGTGAATAATATTTTTCTTAGCCAACTTATCAATCATTGATGAAACATAAACAAGTAAGCCTTGAGCCTCTTTTTTGTTTTCAGTTTCTCTAAGCTTTTGAATAGCTGTTCTTGTAGATTTATGTTGATACTTGTTTCTCAACATTTTCTCTTTATCAGACTTTATTCTTTTTATAGCGGATTTATGATTTGCCATAATATTTTTGTTTTTTTTTAGTAGCCCGTAGGGGAATCGAACCCCTGTTTCCAGGATGAAAACCTGGCGTCCTAACCCCTAGACGAACGGGCCATTTTATTTAATGGTTGGCAAATTTAGTTTTTTTTTCACTTAGTCAAAATAAAAATCAACATTATTATGATAATTATCCTTCAACTTCATCGTTATTTTTTTCAAAAACAAAACCCAACCTTTTGCCCGTACGCAACTTTAATGTATCACTAACCAATCTTACTTGATCGACTGAAACTTCCTTAACAAGGTCGTATGAAGGTACCAATAAATCGAAATCAAGAGAGTAAAGTATAGCAGATTGAACAATAGACTTTAATTGGTCTTTATCTACTGTTGCGTTAATGAAATCATTATATAAGAATCCTAATTGTCTTTTACCTTGTACCATAAAATGGTTCTCATGATTTATAAATATTCTACCAATCAAATAACCAAGATCATTTATCCTATTGTATTTGAATGAATCATTCAAGAAATTATAAATGTTTATCACACCACAATATCCTCTATTGGGGTTATCTTCAAGATAACTACTCTTCCAGAGACTATTTTGCATTCCAAACTTAAATACATTACTGTGCATTTGAAATACCAATAAGTCTCCAGAAACCCTTAGTTGGGCTTCAAACTCTCCAGAGTCTTTATACTCAATAACAACTCTATCATCAACCTTTGCCATTCTGTCTTTAAGATCATCACCTACTTCTTTAAGTACATTTTTAAGTACTTTAAAATTTAAAATGATATTATTAAAAACATCTTGTTTTAGTACACTTTTTTCTTTGATTAAATCAAAAAGTAAGTCTTGATTTTTTGAATGGTCCATGATTAAAATTAATAAGCTCTAGCAAAAATCACTTTTTGAGCATTTTCTTCACCGGTTAAAATACACTTTCCTGTAGAATTATCATGCATTGGGATACATCTAATGGTTGCTTTAGTCAAATCTTTTATCTTCAACTCAACTTCTGAGCTACCGTTCCAATATCCTTCAACAAATCCACCGTGAGCATCTAGTATTGCTGACAATTCATCAATATTGCTTGCCTTTCTTATATTTTGATCTACAAATTGCTTAGCCTTAGCAAATAAGTCATTTTGTATAATCTCCAATAAATTAACAACATGAGAAAGTAATTTATCATTAGAAACGGTTTCTTTATTTAAAGTGTCTCTTCTAGCTAATTCAACCGTTCCATTTTCGAGATCTCTAGGACCAATAGCAATTCGTAATGGAACTCCTTTCATTTCATATTCTGCAAATTTCCAACCTGGTTTTTTATTGTCATCATCATCAAATTTCACAGAGATTCCTTGTTGACTTAATTCTTTTACTAATGAGTTTGCATGAGAAGTGATTTTTTGTAATTGCTCTTCATTTTTATAAATAGGAACAATAACCACTTGNATTGGAGCTAATTTAGGGGGTAATACTAATCCATAATCATCTGAATGAGTCATNATNAGTGCTCCCATAAGTCTTGTTGAAACTCCCCAAGATGTTGCCCATACATGNCGCTGCTCACCATTTTTATCTGCAAATTTTACATCAAAAGCTTTGGCAAAGTTTTGGCCCAAAAAATGTGAAGTTCCAGCCTGTAATGCTTTTCCATCTTGCATGAGTGCTTCTATGCAATAAGTTTCTTCTGCACCAGCAAATCTTTCATTTTCAGATTTAACCCCCTTCATAACTGGGATAGCCATGTTGTTTTCCACAAACCTCGCATAGACATCAAGCATTTGTTCTGTTTCTTGAACAGCTTCCTCTTTAGTTGCATGAGCTGTATGACCTTCTTGCCATAAAAACTCAGCAGTTCTAAGAAATAACCTAGTCCTCATTTCCCATCTAACCACATTTGCCCATTGGTTAACTAATATGGGTAAATCTCTATATGACTGAATCCACTTTTTATAAGTGTTCCAAATGATAGTTTCTGAAGTTGGCCTTACTATAAGTTCCTCCTCTAATTTTGCATCAGGGTCTACAACAACTCCTTGTCCATCTTCAGCATTTTTTAATCGATAGTGCGTTACAACTGCACATTCTTTAGCAAATCCTTCAACATGATCAGCTTCTTTACTTAAATAAGACTTTGGAATAAATAGTGGAAAGTAAGCATTTTGATGGCCTGTTTCTTTGAACATTTGGTCTAGCTGTTCTTTGATTTTTTCCCATATAGCATACCCATATGGCTTAATAATCATACAGCCTCTTACGTCAGAGTGCTCGGCTAAATCTGCTTTAGCCACAAGCTCATTGTACCATTTAGAGAAATCTTCGTTTCTTTTGACTAATCCCTTCTTTGACATGCAAAAAAATTTATAAGTGAAACGAAAATATCAAATTAAATAGAATGCTAAAATTTCAGTGGAAAGGAATTTATGCTTTTAAAACTCTAGTTAGTTTTCTTGACATTTTAGTGTTTTGCTCTTCAGCTAGTTCAGCATCAACCAAAATTCTTCCACTATGTTCATCTACTATAATTTTCTTGCGTGCAGCAATATCTAATTGAATTTGTGGTGGAATTTTAATAAAAGATCCTCCAGATGCGCCACGCTCAACAGGAACTACTGCCAAACCGTTTTTCGAAGCACCTCTGATTCTTTTGTAAGCTCTTAACAACCTATCATCTATTGATTTTGAAGCTTTTTCAGATTCTTCTAATAATATTTTCTCCTCTTTTTCAGTCTCAGCTACAATTTCTTTTAATTCTTTCTTTTTTGCGTCTAAAGCTTCTTCTTTAGCAGAAAATTGATCCTTAACTTCTTGCAAAATCTCCTTTTTGCTGTCAATTTTCAATAAATTTTCTTTAATTCTTTTCTCCGCTAATTGTGCTTCAAGCTCTTGGTATTCAATTTCTTTATTTAAAGAATCAAATTCACGGTTATTTCTCACATTTTTTTGCTGCTCCTCATACTTCTTGATAGTCGATTTAGACTCTTCAATGATGTTTTTCTTCTCCAGTATTAAATGGTTAACCTCAGCCATTTCTTCTTCAATTTTTTCCACTCTTCGATTCAATCCTTCCATCTCATCCTCTAGATCTTTNACCTCCATTGGTAACTCTCCCCTAACTTCTCTCATACGATCAATTCTTGAATCGATGTATTGTAGGTTGTATAAAGCTCTTAATGTTTCTTCTGGTGAATATTTTTTTCTAGCCATTTTCTATATGTAATTAATTGGATTAGTGTTGACTGTTGTCAAACGGATGGCAAAATTAGTAAATTTTTTCATTAATATATCACCTATTAAGTCAATTGTAAATTGCTCAGACTCATAATGACCAATATCAGCAATTAAAATTTGATTATTTGCATCAAAAAATTGGTGGTATTTAAAGTCAGATGTAACTAGTATATCTGCATTTTGAGCAATGGCATTATTTAGCAAAAAGCTACCTGATCCTCCACACACTGCAACTTTTTTAATTTTCTTTTTTAATAAATTAGTATACCTAATTCCATNGGCATTAAATGTTGTTTTTAATTTTTGTAGAAATTNCATTTCCGACAATGGAGTTTTAAGTTCNCCTATAATACCAGCACCATAATTAGATGAATTTAGTAAATGAAAAATATCATAGGCCACTTCTTCATATGGATGAGCTTTGGTCATGGCGTTAAGCACCTTAAAAAGCAAGTGATTTGGAACTACCATCTCTAATTTNTGCTCTTCTACTTTNTCTAATTGATTCTTTTGTCCAATATGTGGATTTGCATCAGCATGTGGCATAAATGTACCNTGTCCTGAGNTAGAAAAACTACAATGGCTATAGTTACCAATATGTCCTGCACCAGCGTNAAACATCNCATCACTCACCTTTGAAAAATGATCTTTTGGAACATAAACAGCAATTTTTGTCANGTGCTGTTTGGGAAGTAATATTTTTCTATTTGAAAGTTGCAGTAAATCTGCAATTTTACCATTAACTCCTTTTGGAACATTATCCAAATTAGTATGGATGGCATAAATATTAAGGTTNTTTTTAATCGCNAGTACTACACAAGAAGAAGGGTAGTTATTAGTATTTATCTTTCTTATTCCTGAAAAAATGAGGGGATGATGGGCTATAATTAAGTTACAACCCAAAGAAATAGCTTCACGAATAACTTCCTCTGTTACGTCNAAACAAACCAAAGCTCCTTCAACCTTATCATCGCCATTTCCAATTATTAATCCTGAATTATCATAATCTTCTTGTAGTTGCAATGGGGCTATGCTTTCTAAATAATTTGTTACATCTTTGACTTTCATAATCAATTTTATGATTCAAATATAAAATAATGAAGTGGTTCAAATGGCTTTTATTTCCAATTAGTATCTTGTTTTGGATTATAACCGGACTACGAAACTTTTTTTATGATTTAAATTGGCTTAAATCTATTTCATTCGATATTCCAATAATTAATGTTGGAAATATTACCGTTGGTGGNACAGGAAAAACACCNCACGTTTTNTANNTNGGTAATCTATTGAAATCTAAATTTGATATTGCCTTTTTATCCAAGGGCTATAAAAGAGAAACAAGAGATTTTATTCTTGTGGAAGATTCATCAACTCCAAAACAAGTTGGTGACGAACCACTTATGATTAAAAGGAATTTTACTGAAAANAAGGTTGCTGTAGACCATAACAGGGTTAATGGAGTCCTTCAATTGATGACAAATGAAGAAAATATCGATTGCATTATAATGGATGATGCATTTCAACACCGTTCAATAAAAGCAGGCTTAAATATCTTNCTNATAGATTTCAACAGGCCACTATATAAAGATTACTTACTTCCTATTGGTTATCTAAGAGAATCATCCAGTAATAAAAAAAGAGCAGATATCACCATTATTACAAAATGTCCTAATAACCTTAGCGAAGCTGAGGCTAATATTTTTATTAAAAAATCAGGTATCAAACAACAAGTGTATTTCTCCTTCCTAAAATATGATGGAATAACTTTACTAGGAACCAATACGTCTGAAAAATTAACTCTATTGCATGGTAAAAAAATAATATTAATAACAGGGATTGCCAATCAAAAACCTATAATTGACTTGTTAAACAAAAATAATTGCCAAGTAACAAATTTNTGTTACCANGATCACCANNCATATACATCTCAAGATTTAAAAAAGATTATTGACACCCATCACTTGCAAAAAGATGCTTTACTTTTGACCACAGAAAAGGATGCTCAAAAGCTTGTAGAATTTGAAAATCTTAAGGGATTACCAATATACTTTTTAAACCTAAGTATTGATTTTCTATGGAATAAGGATAAATTTGATAAAAAAATATTGACATATGTTAGAGGTAATTAAGCAAACTGCAGATCATTTAAAGGAAAAAACCAATTTTGAACCACAAATAGGAATTATTTTGGGAACTGGTCTTGGTGGACTGGTTAATGAAATAAATATAGCTCATGCTATTTCCTATGAAGACATTCCTAATTTCCCCGTATCTACCGTAGAGGGACACAAAGGTCAACTCATTTTTGGAGATTTAGGAGGAAAAAGAGTTGTAGCCATGCAAGGAAGGTTTCATTTTTACGAAGGATATTCAATGAATGAATTGGTTTTTCCAGTAAGGGTAATGAAGTTTTTAGGCATAGAAAAGCTTATGGTCAGTAATGCATCAGGAGGGGTAAATCCTGATTTTGAAATTGGCGATATCATGCTTATATCTGATCATATTAATCTTTTCCCTACAAATCCACTGATGGG
>PBXW01000041.1 GCA_002727735.1 Crocinitomicaceae bacterium | reverse complement strand
CTGTTGAGCTTATAGTTCTTCCGCAAATAGTTTTAATAGATAATATTTCCATATGTAATTTGGATAGTATTTTCTTAGAAGGAGCTTATCAAAATACATCAGGCAATTATTTTGACACGCTCCAGACTGTAAATGGTTGTGATAGTATAGTTGAAACAATCCTTAATGTCGATAGCATAATTTATGGATCTGAAGATATAACAATTTGTAACGGAGATAGTATATTGATAGCAGGAAACTATGTAGACCAAGATGGTATTTATTACGACACAGTAACTTCAAATGCTGGTTGTGACAGTATTACAGCATATAATCTTACTGTAAGCCCACTGATTCAAGTAGTAGATGGTCAACAAATTTGTACTAACGATAGTATATTCCTGCAAGGAGCTTATCAATTCTCTTCAGGAACATATGTGGACACCTTAAATTCAGTTGCTGGTTGTGATAGTATTGTAACTACCTATTTAGTAGTAGACAATATTTTATATGGAAATGACACCGTCAGCATTTGTTTCGGTGATAGCATTTTATTAGGTGGAGTAATGCAATCAACTAGTGGTGATTATACTGATACTATCTCTTCATATAGCGGGTGTGATAGTGTAGTTTCCACTCATTTAGAGATTAAGCCTATTACTAATTCGTTTGATACGCTCGAAATTTGTTATGGAGATAGTGCATTCTTAAATGGAGCGTTCCAAACTTCAACTGGAATTTACTTTAATATATATGCTAATTCAAACGGCTGTGATAGTATTCACCAAACCTATTTAAGTGTAAGACCACAAGTAGTTACCTACGATACTATTGAGATTTGTTCATTAGATAGTGTATTCTTACAAGGTGGCTATCAGAACACAAGTGGAGTGTATTACGATACTTTAACAAGTACAAATGGCTGTGATAGTTTAGTCATGACAGAATTATTAGTTAATACTGTGTTATTTGGCAGAGATACGTTAGTTATATGCTACGGAGATAGTGCCTTGCTACAGGGTCAATACAGATCTACTGCTGGATCATATATGGATGTTATTACTTCTAATGCTGGTTGTGATAGTATTCATGTTACGGAGTTAATTATTGACTCGTTGATTTACACAAATACATCTAGAAATATTTGTTATTTAGATAGCGCATTATTAGGTGGAAATTATCAAACAACAACCGGAATTTATTTAGATACGCTTACCTCCATTAAAGGTTGTGATAGTATTGTAGAGACACAACTCTTTGTAGATAGCGTATTATATGGAACAGATAGTTTGACCATTTGTTATGAAGACAGTGCATTGCTTGGTGGAAACTATCAAACAATTACTGGCAATTATGTTGACACGCTAACTTCCAATGCTGGCTGTGATAGTGTATTAACAACTTATTTGACTGTTTCACCATCTCTTGGTTCGTTAGATACAATGGTTATATGTTCATTGGATAGTGTATTCTTATCTGGAAATTACCAGTCAACTTCTGGTTCTTATATTGATACACTTTCGTCAATCAATGGTTGTGATAGTATTGTAGAAACTATATTACAAGTTGATTCTATACTTTATGGAGATGAAAAATTGCAAGTTTGTTTTGGAGATAGTGTAGCTGTTAATGGTGTCTATTACAGCACTTCAGTTCTATTAAGTGACACCATACCATCTTATGCTGGATGCGATAGTGTTCACACCATATTTGTTAATGTTAACCCTCTAATTTTACATTTAGATTCAATATCTATTTGTGAAAATGATAGCGTTATTCTTGAAAACAATTACCAAACCACATCAGGTATATATTTTGATACGCTTACTGCATTATCTGGTTGTGATAGTATAATTCAAACTTCGTTAATAGTAACCCCCATTGTTACACAGTTTAATTCATTAACAATTTGTAACAACGANAGNGCTTNCTTAGCCAATGCATACCAAACACAAAGNGGTTATTATAACGATACGCTTATCTCAAATTCAGGATGTGATAGCATNATCACTACCTATTTAGAGGTAATTCCAATTAGNTATNATATTGATAGTATGACCATATGTACTAATGATAGTNTTTACNTAGAAGGAAGTTATCANAACTNAACTGGTGTTTATGTTGATACTGNAGTCTCATCATCGGGTTGTGATAGCTTAATCATTACTTACCTATTTACTGATACTGTCCTTTATGGAACTACCTCAGCNTCTGTTTGTAATGGTGATTCNTTATTAGTTGGTGGTAGCTATCAATTAACTACTGGAACCTATTATGATACTTTAATTTCTTCTGCTGGATGTGATAGTATANTANAAACCAACCTTACAGTTGATCCAATAAACTATAATNTNGAGNTGTTGACCATATGTAATTTAGATAGTGCTTATTTAGAAGGGCAGTACCAAACAACATCAGGTTCATATTACGATACATTAGTTTCAGCAAAAGGTTGTGATAGTATTATAGAAACACAACTTTTCATGGACTCAATTTTATATGGATTTGATTCTATATCGGTTTGTTATGGAGATAGTGCACTAATTGCAGGTCAATATTACGATACATCAGGTTATTATTATGATACTACTGTTTCCAATGCAGGTTGTGACAGTATCACTATAACGACATTATTTGTAGAGCCTCTATTAGTTACCAATGTTACAACTAGTATATGCAATTTAGACAGTATTTATCTTCAGGGAATTTATCAAACCAATAGTGGAGTATATGTGGATACATTATCTTCAGTAAATGCTTGTGATAGCATTGTAATTACAAATCTTTCAGTTGATTCTGTATTATTAGCTAATGATACACTTTCCATATGTTATGGTGATAGTGCGCTGATTGGTGGAAGTTATGAAGATGTTTCTGGCACCTACAGCGATACATTAATTTCCAATGCTGGTTGTGATAGTATTACATTTACTTATCTTGATGTTCAACCATTAAGTTATTCATTAGATACGATAGATATTTGTTATGGAGATAGTATTTTCCTAGGCTATGGTTTCCAGAACACATCTGGTAACTATTTGGATATTCTAACTTCTGCAACAGGCTGTGATAGCATAAGAGAAATACATCTTAATGTAAGACCAGAAATTACACATATCGATAGTGTTACCATTTGTACATTAGATAGTATTTACTTGCAAGGTGCATTCAGAAATATTTCAGGAATTTATACTGACACGCTTTCTTCNGTTGATGGATGCGATAGTATATTGTTTACTCATTTAAGTGTTGANTCAGTTCTTTATGGATTTGACACCCTTCATGCTTGTTATGGCGATTCAGCATTAATTTTTGGAAACTACGAGCATGTNTCAGGAAATTATTATGATACTACTATTTCATCTGCTGGTTGTGATAGTATAACTGAACTTAATTTTATAGTTGATCCACAAATTTTAACTTACGANACTTCTGTCATTTGTTATCTTGATAGTGCCTTGTTAGCTGGTGCATACCAAAATACTACAGGTCAATATTTAGATACATTACAATCTTCAGATGGTTGTGATAGTATTGTCTACACTTTCCTTCAGGTAGATTCAACGTTATACTTTACAGATAGTATTTCTATTTGTTATGGGGACAGTATGCTATTAGCAGGAGCTTATCAACTAACATCTGGAATTTATGAAGATACATTGATATCATCTGCTGGTTGTGATAGTGTTGTTTATACTTTATTGNATGTTCAACCATTGAATTATGTTTATGATACAAGTCAAATATGTGTTTTAGATAGTATTTTCTTACAAGGTAACTTCCAGAACATATCAGGCTCATATGTTGATACATTAGTTGGGTTTAATGGTTGTGATAGTATTGTTGAAACTTACTTACACGTTGATAGTGTATTATCAGGAGATGATAGTTTACTATTATGTAATGGAGATAGCATGTTAATTGGAAATCAATTTGTAACTACCGCTGGTCTCTATGAAGATACCCTTGTTTCCAATGCAGGTTGTGATAGTATTGTTACTTATGATGTTGACTTTATCCCAAGTTTATACAGCTATGACACTTTAAAAATCTGTAAAAACGATAGCATATTCTTGGAAGGGTCATATCAAAATGTTTCAGGTGATTATATAGACACCCTAACTGCGCAAACAGGTTGTGATAGTATTGTTTATACCCACTTAGACGTCTTTAAATGGATATTGGTAAATGTTATAGATCAAATATGTTCTGGTGATAGCATTCTAATTGCTGGCGACTATGTCACCATGCCTGGAACTTATTTTGATTATTTACAAACCACTGCTGGTTGTGATAGTATAGTACAAATCACATTACTTGGTTCACCAAACTCTAGTGTAACTATATATGATTCATTGTCATTATGTCAAGGTGATTCAGCATATCTAGGCGGTAATTATCAATCTTCTTCAGGACTATACACAGACTATTATCAGACAACAACTGGTTGTGATAGCACTATAATTACATATTTATCGATTGATTCTATTCCAATTACTCCAGAGTTTGTATCCATTTGTTATACAGATAGTTTTGACCTAAATGGANCATACTACAATACTTCAGGTTTNTATTATGACACCTTGATTAGTGTAACAGGNTGCGATAGTATTATTGAATANGAATTAGTAGTTGATACTTTTGTNTANGTTCCTCTAAGCATAAGTATNTGTTCTAATGATAGCATTCAAATTGGGGCTAATTTCTATGATTCCTCAGGTATTTATTACGATACTTTAATTACAAATTACAGTTGCGACACCATATTTATTACTGATCTGAAAGTTGAAATGGTTTATGACACCTTAATTTCTGTAACAGCTTGTGATACATTTATCACCAATCTTGGAGACACTATAGTTAGTTCGGGAACTTACACAGATACATTAAGCTCTATATATGGATGCGATAGTTTGATAACATATAATGTTGCCTTGAATAATAGTTATTCGATCTTAGTTGACACTTCAGTATTCTGCGATACATTGATATTACCTAATGGTGATTCGGCCTTCAGTTCAGGTCTTTATTATGACTCATTATTAGCTGTTAGTGGCTGCGATAGTGTTATAGCGTATAACGTAATTGTAACTTGTGATATTGATTCAGATAACGATGGAATAAGCGACATAGATGAGGGCACAGGAGATACGGATGGAGACGGTATTCCAGATTATCTAGATGTGGATAGCGATAATGATGGAATCTATGATGTTGACGAATCCGGCAATGGATATCTAGACACCAATAACGATGGAGTAATAGATGCCAACGACACCGGCTTCACTGATACGAATAATAATGGTATGGCGGATGATGCTGAAGGAACAATTCCATTAGATAGTGATGGAGATGGATTAGCTAACCACTTAGACTTAGATAGTGATAATGATGGTATCTATGATGTAGACGAAGGCGGAGATGGAGATC
>PBXW01000040.1 GCA_002727735.1 Crocinitomicaceae bacterium | reverse complement strand
TTTTCTGACGAAAATAATAAACATAGATTCTACATAGATAGTATTATAAGATATGAAAACGAAAGTGCTGTTCAGATTTTCTGGGATGGATCTTCAATAAATTCAAGCGAAAAAGGAAATCGAAATATTACTATTCCGGCATTAGGAGATTTTAAGCTAATTAACATCACCACCAGAAATTTGCCTGACCAAAGAATTTCTTTACATTTTTCTGATCCAATCAAAACCAATCAAAACCTCAAAGGTCTTATTTCGCTTAAAAACCATAACGGCAGTCTTTCCTACTCCATTGAGGGTAATGATATTCATGTTTATAGTAATCAATCATTAGTGGGAGATCACACCATTAATATTGAAAAAAGTATACTAAACACATTGAGAAAACCATTAAAACAAAGTCATGAACAAAATATTCATTTTGACAACATCAAGCCTGCAGTTGAATTAGTAAGCAATGGTGTTATTATGCCGTCTACCAATGGATTGATATTCCCATTTAAAGCGGTTAGCCTTAAAGCAGTTAATGTAAAAATTATCAAGATTTATGAAAACAACATTGTTCAATTTCTTCAAGACAATCATTACAATGGATATTCGAATATTAACAGAGTTGGTAATATAGTTTATAAAAAAGCAGTAGACCTAATAAGTGATAAAGCTATAAACTATGCCAATTGGAATACTTTTTCTTTAGACCTATCAAAGCTAATTAATGTTGAAAAAGGAGCAATATACCGGGTTGTTATTGGATTTGATAAAAGTCAATCTTTATTCCAATGTGAGGATGACGGAAATGATGATGAAAACTTGACGGAATATAGTATTAACGATAAAGACATAGAAACTTTTTCAGGACCAGGAAGATATTATAATGATATGGACTATTATGACAATTACTATTATGATTGGTATGATAGAGACAATCCTTGTAAACCATCCTACTACAGAAACAGAAGTAATATAATTGCCACTAATGTGCTCTCTTCAGACTTAGGAATAATAGCAAAAAGTGCTGAAGGCAGGTTTTTAAATGCCTATGTTACTAACTTAAAAAGTACAGCTCCAATTGCAAATGTTACTATTGATGTTTTGGATTACCAAAACCAAAAGATTGCAAGCTCAACCACAGATGAGAATGGAATGGTAAAAATAGATCTGAGTAAAAAACCATTTTTACTAGTAGCCAAAAACAATAATGAAAGAGGGTATTTAAAATTAGATGATGGAAACTCATTGTCTTTAAGCATGTTTGACGTAAGTGGTCAGCAAATCAAAAAAGGCATAAAGGGATACATCTACGGAGAAAGAGGAGTTTGGCGTCCAGGAGATTCTCTTTACCTCTCATTTATATTAGAAGATAAAGAAAACCTATTACCTGAAGAACAACCTGTTATATTCGAATTATTTGGACCTGACAACCAACTTAGACAACGAAAAGTTAGAACACATGGATTAAATGGGTTTTATGATTTTAGAACTGCCACCGAAAGTACCGATAAGACTGGTAATTGGAGAGCCCAAGTCTCTGTAGGAGGTTCTATATTCAGTAAACTAGTTAAAGTCGAAACAGTTAAGCCCAATAGACTAAAAATCAAAATGGATTTTAATGGTAAAAAAATAGTTGACCCCTATGAAAATAAAGATGGAACTATCCAGGTGAATTGGTTACATGGTGCTATTGCTAAGGATTTATTCACCACCGTTGAACTCAATTTAATAAGTGGAAAAACTTCTTTTGATGATTATTATGGATATAATTTTGATGATCCATCTAAAAATTTCTATGCTAATGATGAAGTAGTTTACGAGGGAAATACAGATGAAAATGGACAAATTAATTTTCAACCCGATATCAGTATCAAGAGTAATGCTCCTGGGATGCTTAGAGCAAACTTTAAAACACGTGTTTTTGAGAAAGGTGGAGATTTTAGTACAGATAATTATTCTATAAAATACTCTCCTTTTGAAGGATATGTAGGCTTAAAAGTACCCGAAGGTAAAGGATGGAATGGAGCTATTTTTTCTAATGAAACAAATGCAATTCCAATTGTTACTGTTGATGCTAAAGGTAATCCGATTGATAGAAAGAATTTAAAAATTGAAGTGTTTGATATAAGATGGAGATGGTGGTGGGAAAGAAATAATTATAATGATATAGCCAGTTATATCTCTAACCGGTCTGCAAACTTATTACTTTCAGATAAGATAAGTACTACTGACGGAAAAGCCACTTATAAACTTAATTTTGGAAAAAATCTATGGGGCAGGAAATTCATTAAAGTAACAGATCCTGTAACTGGTCACAGCACAGGTAAAATATTCTATGTTACCTATTCTGGTTGGTGGAATAGAAGTGGTGGAGACAATTCTATCAATGCAGAAATGCTTGCTTTCTCNCTGGATAAGAAATCTTACAATGTTGGTGAAATNATCAAAGTTGATCTNCCAAACTTTACAAGTGGAAGAGCATTANTAAGCNTAGAATCGTCCACTGGTGTAGTATCTAGTTTCTGGGTTACAAATGAAGAAGCTAAAAACGGCATTGAATTAGAAGNAACTTCAGCCATGACCCCTAACGTATTTATTCATATTGCACTTGTTCAGCCTCATAGTGTGAAAGAAAATGATTTACCAATAAGGCTATATGGTGTTCAGCCTATAAGAGTAATTGACGAACAAACAANACTACAACCAGAAATTGAAATGCCTGAAGAGATTGCACCTGAATCTGAGTTTAGNGTTACAGTNAGTGAAAAAAATGGATCACCAATGACTTATACCATTGCTGTAGTAGANGAAGGGCTTTTGGACTTAACTAATTTTAAAACACCTCAACCATGGAATTATTTTTATGCCAGAGAAGCATTGGGAGTTAAAACTTGGGACATGTATAAATATGTTATTAATGCTAACTCTGGAGAAATGGCTGGTTTATTGGCNCTTGGTGGAGATGAAGAAGGTGATGGTGAAAAAGAAAGTTCAAAAGTAAATCGATTTAAACCTGTNGTTAAGTTCNTAGGNCCATTTGAATTAGAAGANGGTGATGATAGAACACATAAAATTAAAATGCCGAATTATGTAGGTTCTGTAAAAACAATGGTCATTGCAGGCAATAAGGGCAGCTATGGTTCAGCAGACCAAACAACACCAGTTAGAAAACCACTGATGGTATTAGCCACTTTACCAAGATTAGTCAGNCCNTCTGANATCGTAGAACTACCTGTTAATGTTTTTGCAATGGATGAAAAAATTAAAAACGTTTCCATTAAAGTAACTACAAATGACATGCTTACTCTAGAAAATGGTAACAGCAGTCAATTATCATTTGAAAGGCCTGATGATAAAATTGCAAACTTNAGATTAAAAGTANCTGAAAAGGTAGGTNTTGCTAAAGTNAAAGTTNTAGTTAAATCTGGAAAACATGAAGCCAAGCATGAGATTGAANTTGAAGTACGAACACCAAATCCTGTAGTTAGTGAATTTGAAAATACCGTTTTAGAACCAGGTAAGTCATGGAATTTCAACTATCAAAATATTGGAATATATGGCACNAATGAAGGAGTGGTTGAAGTTACCTCCGTACCACCTTTAAATTTAGATGATAGATTAAAATATTTAATACGATACCCTCATGGTTGTATTGAACAAACAACTTCATCNGTTTTCCCTCAACTTTCACTTTCAGATGTAATGGATTTAAAAGAAAATGAGATAAAAGCAATTGAAAATAATATAAAAGCTGGAATTAAGCGATTGAAGAAATTCCAAGTTTCAAGTGGTGGTCTTTCCTATTGGCCTGGAGAAAATGAAGCTTCAAGTTGGGGAACTAATTATGGTGGACATTTTTTAGTAGAATGCAAAGCCAATGGTTATAATGTTCCTGATGCCATGATAAAGGGTATAGTTAAATACCAGAAGAAACATGCCAACTCTTGGAATGGGGATGANGGATACTATTCACATGCACATGGAAGGCAATCAAATGAAATAATACAAGCATATCGTCTATATATTTTAGCCCTAGCTGATAAACCAGCATTGGGAGCTATGAATAGAATGAANAGCATGAAAAACTTATCACTTGCAGCTAAGTGGAGATTNGCAGGAGCTTATGCATTGATAGGCAAAAAAAATGTGGCATTATCTATTGTTAATGATTTAACTACTAATGTTGAATATTACAAGGAAATGCATCATTCCTATGGAAGCTCTGTAAGAGATGAAGCNATGATTCTTGAAGTGCTAACNCTATTGGGTGAAAACTCAAAAGGGAAAAAGTTATTTGATAAATTATCCAAAAATATGGCTAGTAAAAGTTGGTACAGCACGCAAACAACAGCTTACACCTTGCTTGCGATTAGCAACTTTATAGGAGACAGCCAATTTGATGGTCTTGACTATAAAGTAGCTGTAAATGGTAATTCAACTTTAGTGAAGTCTGAAAAAGCAATTCATCAAACTGAATTNAGTTTTAATTATGGTAAAACAAACACCATTAATATTACAAATAACTCAAAGACACCACTATATGTAAAAGTACAAAATACTGGTGTTCCCCTTGTTGGAAATATAAAAGAAGAAGAAAACAACATGCAAATGACTGTACAATATTTAGATATGAATGAAAATAGAATTGATCCAAATGTAATGGAACAAGGGTCTGACTTTATAGNAGAAGTAACCNTTAGAAATACATCATATCAAAGTATTAATCAAATAGCCTTAAGTCAACTATTTCCTTCTGGNTGGGAAATAAGAAATACTAGAATGGATAATAGCTCTTCTACCCTATTAAGAGATAAGCCTGACTACCAAGATTTCAGAGATGATAGAGTATATAGTTATTTTAANCTTAATAGAAATCAGAGTAAAACATTTAGAGTAATCTTAAANGCAAGTTATNTAGGTGANTTTTACNTNCCTATNACNTATTGTGAAGCTATGTATGANAATGAATACTTCTCAAGGAAAGCTGGTGGTAAAGTTAAAGTAATTAATGCTGGTGATGATTTGAGTGAGAATTAACGTNAAATACCTTACTTTAAAAAAANTAAGTGCAAGNCTNNTATTAGCTATAATATTTCTATGCTATTGGTTTTGCTTGCCTAATGACATTTTTAAAAACACATACTCAACAGTTGTTGAAGATAAAAATGGACATTTATTATCTGCTACCATAGCTGATGATGGACAGTGGAGATTTCCACCATCAGATTCTATTCCTTATAAATTTAAAACNGCAATACGTCTTTTTGAGGATGAATATTTTTACAGTCATTTTGGTGTAAATCCAGTATCTATTTTTAGGGCTTTAAAACAAAATTTCAAGTATAGCAAAATTAGAAGTGGCGGTAGTACCATAACCATGCAATTAATTAGGCTTTCGAGAAGAAAAAAGCGATCATATACAGAAAAAATAAAAGAAATTATTTTAGCTACTAGGGCTGAATTTAAATATTCAAAAAATGAAATTTTCAATCTTTATGCCTCAAATGCTCCATATGGTGGAAATGTAGTTGGTCTCGAAGCTGCTTCATGGAGATATTATGGAAGAGCTCCTTATCTATTATCATGGGCAGAAACTGCTACGCTAGCTGTTTTACCAAATGCACCTTCATTAATATACCCAGGGAAAAATCAAAATAGATTATTAGAAAAAAGAAATAGGCTTCTGAAAAAAATAATGTTAAAAGGGTTTATTAATCAAGAAGAATATGAATTATCAATAATAGAACCACTCCCTCAAAAACCTCATAAACTACCTCAAAAAGCAAATCATTTTTTACAATTTGCTATTAAATCTGGATTCAAAGGGGAGAGATTAATTAGCTCTATAGATGAAAATATTCAAGATAGAATCAATCAAATTGCATTGCAGCATTACAATCAGTTAAGTCTTGAACAAATTGACAATTTAGCCATCTTAATTTTAGATGCACAAAATGGTAAAGTACTATCCTATATTGGAAATTCTAACTGTGCATCCAATAATTGTGGTGGCAAAGTAGATATTATACAATCCAAAAGAAGTACTGGAAGTACATTAAAGCCTTTTTTATATGGNTTTATGATGGAAGAAGGTATGGTTTTGCAAGAAGAGCTAGTAGAAGATATTCCCACTAAAATTGCTGATTATAGCCCAGAAAATTTTGACCGNTCTTACGATGGTGCTGTTAAATTAAATAATGCACTCACAAGATCTCTTAACATTCCTGCTGTTCGTTTATTGCAAAAATATGGACTAGAAAAATTCCATACAAGACTCAAAAAACTTGGGTTCAATAGCATAAATAAAGGCCCTAATCATTANGGCTTATCCATAATATTAGGNGGNAGTGAATGTACTTTATGGGAACTTAGCAGAGCATACTATCTGTTATCNANAAAAGCGGAAAATCTACCAATTAATGAAATTAGTATTAANGAAGAATCCATTCAAAAAAGAACTTCTTTTAATTACCTCTCTTCAGCTACTGCATATGTTATTGCAAATATGATTACNGATACTAAAAGACCTTNNGGAGANGGAGANTGGAAAACATTTAGTTCTGCNNAAAAAATTGGATGGAAAACAGGNACAAGTTTTGGCCACAGGGANGCTTGGTCTGTAGGGATAACTCCCGAATATNTTGTTGGTGTTTGGGTNGGGAATGCNGATGGTGAAGGAAGGCCAGGATTAACAGGCGTTAAAAAAGCTGGNCCTATNATGTTTAATGTTTTTAGAACTTTAGAGGAAACNTCTTGGTATGCNCCGCCAGATGATCTCATTAACATAACTNTATGTGANAAGAGTGGTTATCNTGCAAGTGATATTTGTCCTAAAACAAAANACNTATANGCTTCNCCAATGTCAATTGAACANCAAAAATGTCTATTCCACCAAAAAATACATTTAGATAGCACTGGTCAATTTAGAGTTACAAGTAAATGTCACCCTGTTTATAAAATGATAAATAAAACCTATTTTACCTTACCNACATTACAAGAATGGTATTACAAATTTAGAAANCCAAACTACAATTCTCTGCCTAACTTTTTACCAGGATGTGTNGATGATAATCAGCACACCATGGCATTTATTTANCCTAAAGNTGAANACACCTCGATATTTATNCCTAAAGATTTAGAAGGNAAAGAAAGTCAAACTATTTTTCACGTTGCGCANAAAGACCATGATGCTATACTTTATTGGTTTTTAGANGATAAATTNCTAGGNAAAACCATTTCCACACANAAGATTGCTTTTAACCCNAATGATNTNGGANTNAAAACCATNTCGGTAATGGACCAATTTGGTAATGTTTTAAGAAAAAAAATTGAGTTTCTGAGTGACTAATAACTATCTGCCAGCTCTCTTACGTTCATGTTCTTTTAATAACACTTTTCGCAATCTAATATTGGATGGTGTTACCTCAACATATTCATCTGCCTGAATATATTCCAGG
>PBXW01000039.1 GCA_002727735.1 Crocinitomicaceae bacterium | reverse complement strand
TCCAAGATATTGGTGACGGAATAATTAATATTGAGATCCACTCAAAAATGAACACTATTGGAGGGGGAATTCTCAATGCCATTAACACTGCTATAGATATGGCTGAAAATGGAGATTTTAAAGGAATTGTTATATCTAACGAAGGAGCTAATTTCTCGGCTGGAGCTAATGTAGGAATGATTTTTATGATGGCTGCTGAGCAAGATTACGATGAATTAAATCTTGCAGTTAAAGCTTTTCAACAAACTACCATGAGAATTCGTTATTCTTCAATACCCATTGTTGCTGCTCCTCATGGAATGACTCTAGGTGGAGGATGTGAAATATGCATGCACGCAGATAAAGTAGTGGCACATGCAGAAACTTATATGGGATTGGTTGAATTTGGAGTAGGACTTATACCAGGTGGTGGTGGAACAAAAGAAATGGCCCTTAGATTTTCAGATGAACTTAAAGAGGGTGATATGAGAATAAATCGTTTCAGAGAAAAATTCTTGACNATAGGACAAGCAAAAGTTTCTTCATCTGCGCANGAAGCTATNGAGTTAGGATTACTTAGANANGGNNTTGATGAAATAATTGTNTCAAGAACNCATCAACTTTCNTACGCNAAAATGACTTGCCTTAAATTACATGANAAAGGTTACACACAACAAAATCAACGAAAAGACATTCATGTTTTAGGACAAGAAGGATTAGGAATTGTATATGTTGGAGCTGACTCAATGAGATCTGCTAACTACATGTCCTCACACGATCAAGTTATTTCTGAAAAATTAGGCTATGTACTNTGTGGTGGTGATTTATCACAAATAACCCCTGTTTCTGAACAATATTTACTTGACTTAGAGCGCAAAGCTTTCGTTGAATTATGTACTGAAAGAAAAACTTTAGAACGAATACAAAGTTTATTACAAACTGGAAAAATTTTAAGAAACTAATTAATATGATGAAGTCCGTTTACATAGTTGGTGGATACCGTACTGCTGTTGGAAAATCAGGCAGAGGTATGTTTAGATTTACAAGACCAGATGAANTAGGAAAACAAGTCATACAGCACTTAATGAAAGATTTTGAAAATCTTGATAAAGACAGAATTGATGACGTTATTGTTGGAAATGCNACTCCTGAGGCAGAACAAGGTTTAAACATGGCTAGAATGATTTCTTTAATGGGNTTAAACACTGAAAAAGTGCCTGGTATGACCATTAATAGATATTGTTCATCAGGCNTACAGAGTATTGCTTTGGGGCATTACCAAATTCAAGCTGGAGCTAGCAATTGCATAATAGCTGGCGGAGTAGAATGCATGTCCCCCATTCCATTTGGTGGATGGAGAATTGTTCCTCATCATCATGTTAGCAAAGAAAATCCTGATTGGTATTGGGGCATGGGATTAACAGCTGAAGCTGTTGCAGAGGAATTTAATGTNTCGCGTGAAATGCAAGATGAATTTGCATTTCATTCACATAGAAAAGCAAATTTAGCTATAGAAAACNATGTGTTTAAAGATGAAATTGTTCCAATTAGTACAAAACATATTCATTTAGATGAAAATGAAAATCGTGTTGAAAAAGAAATAATCGCAAANACAGATGAAGGCCCAAGAAAAGACACAAATATTGAAGCTCTTTCTAGATTACGTCCTGTTTTTAAGCAGGGTGGAACAGTAACTGCTGGTAATTCTTCCCAAACATCTGATGGAGCTGCNTTTGTCATGATGATGTCTGAAGACATGGTCAAAGAACTCAATCTAACCCCTATGGCAAGATTAGTTAGCTATAAAGTCATTGGACTTTCTCCAAGAATAATGGGAGTTGGTCCATTATATGCCATTCCAGAAGCGTTAAAAATGGCTGGAATGAAATTGAAAGATTTAGAACAAATTGAACTGAACGAAGCTTTTGCTTCTCAATCTGTAGCCATTGTTAACGAACTTGGAATTGATCCAGATATTGTCAATGTAAATGGTGGCGCTATCGCATTAGGTCATCCACTTGGTTGCACTGGTGCTAAATTAACAGTACAACTTTTAAATGAAATGAAACGAAGAAAGCAGAAATTTGGAGCTGTTACTATGTGTGTAGGGACTGGCCAAGGAGCATGTGGAATATTCGAATTACTTTAAAAATTAATTATGAGCGAAATAAAAACTGAAAAGCAAGAAGCACTAAGAGGTGGTGAATTCTTGGTAAAGGAAACTAACCCAAATGACATTTTTACACCTGAAGAGTGGAATGAAGAGCAAAGAATGATTGAACAAATGTGTTATGATTTTATCAAAGCAGAATTAACGCCTATNCTNGATAAAATTGATAGTATGNCNGATCCCAATTTAATGCCATCACTAATGGAAAAAGCAGGGGAACTAGGNCTATTAGGACTCTCCATTCCAGAAGAATTTGGAGGCTTAGGGGTTGATTTTAAAACCTCNATGCTGGCTACAGAGGCTTTAGGGGCCGGACATTCATTTTCTGTTGCATATGGTGCTCANACTGGAATTGGAACTTTACCTCTACTCTATTATGGAAATGAAGCTCAAAAACAAAAGTATATTCCAAAATTAGCTTCTGGAGAATGGAAAGCAGCTTATTGCCTAACCGAACCTAGTTCTGGGTCTGACGCTAATTCTGGTAAAAGCAAAGCCAAACTTACAGATGATGGAAAACACTACATAATTAATGGTCAAAAAATGTGGATTACTAATGGTGGGTTTGCCAACCTTTTCACTGTTTTTGCCAAGATTGATGACGATAAAAACTTAACTGCATTTTTAGTCGANGCAGACACGCCTGGTATTACNCTAAANGCAGAAGAAAAGAAAATGGGTATTAAGGGATCTTCTACAAGACAAGTGTTTTTCAATGATGTGAAAATACCTGTAGAGAATCTACTATATGAAAGAGAAAAAGGATTTAAAATTGCTGTTAACATCCTCAATATTGGAAGAATAAAATTATGTGGAGGTGTAATGGGTGGAGCTAAAGCTGCCATTACAGAATCTGTTAAATATGCCAATGAAAGAGAACAATTCAATACACCTATATCATCATTTGGAGCAATACAATCTAAATTGGCAGAACAATGTATTAGAACATTTGCTTGTGAGAGTGCAACTTATAGAGCAACACAAAACATTGAAGATAATATTCAATCACTTATTCAAAGTGGCATGGATAAAGGTGAAGCAACACTTAAAGGAATAGAAGAATTTGCACCTGAATGTGCAATACTAAAAGTGATAGGAAGTGAAGTGCTTGATTATGTAGTAGATGAAGGCGTACAAATACACGGTGGAATGGGATATTCTGCAGAAAAAAATATAGAACGATCTTATAGAGATGCTAGAATAAATCGAATTTTTGAAGGAACCAATGAAATCAATAGAATGCTAACAGTTAGTATGATTCTAAGAAAAGCTCAAAAAGGAGAAATTGATTTAATGGGTCCAGCCAAAAATATTGCAAAAGAGTTAATGTCGATACCTGACTTTGGCAACTCTAATGGAACACCATTTGCTCAAGAAATTAAAATAGTTAAAAACTTCAAAAAAGCATTATTAATGGTTGCAGGTGCAGCCGNTCAAAAGTTCAAAGATAAATTAGCTCATCAACAAGAAATATTAATGAATATTGCNGATATGATTAATATCATTTACTTGTGTGAGTCTACTTTACTTCGTGTTTTGAAGACTACCAATAATAGCTCATCAACTAATTTTGACTCTCAAAAACTTATGCTTAAGGTACTGGTTTATGATTCTTGTCATGAAATGAATAAATTTGGTAAAAATGCAGTTTANGCCTTCAGTGAGGGAGATGAAGCTAGCATGATGATTTTAGGACTTAAGCGTTTTACAAAACATTCAGGAATTAACACCANTGAACTTAGAAGAAAGATAGCAAAACAAATTATTGATGCTAATGAATATTGCTTCTAATAATTTATTATTATATTTTAANTATTTATAATAAAACAAATTATTATTCTGTGTTTTAAATTTAATNCGGAATAATAAACTTCTTTTTTTATTATGCTTGCATATTAATTTTGTTTTTATATATTTGTTCGGATTGAACATTATACAAAATGAAAAATTGGCATTATAAAATCTTTTTTAGTACTGTTTTTAGCTTTTTATTTACAGTACTACATGCACAGCAAGCGGTTAATTACGTTGTTGAAATAGTAGAGTTAGACATGAGCGGTAGTGGCTCATGTAATGATGGGCAAGGAAATGAAGAAGAACCAACATGGTTGATTTGGACTAACGACAACGTCAATTCAACATGGGACGGAGGATATTGCCATACAGACGATGCCGACTTTACTAGCTCATCTACCCCCGCACACGTACCACAGACCAATAAGATTGTTTCATCTCGNAACAATACTATAGCCAATCAAATAAACATCAAATTCGAAGGCTGGGAAGATGATTGTGGATCAAGATGTGGTTACCAAAGTAGTTGTGGATTTTTTCAAGGTGATGACAATTATCAATTTGTAAATCCTATTGGCTCTATATCTTTCAGAAGTCAACCTCCATGTACTTGGACACAATACTCTTTTGCTGCTGGATGTTTTTCATTTAAAATTAAAATAAAATGGGAATACAGTGACTTCAGTGCTGGTGCAGATACATCAACATGTTTTAACAACCTAAACTTAAATGCCGTAGGCAATGGAGAGTGGTCTATACTTTCAGGTGGTGCTGCAAGTTTTAGTAATAGTACAGACCCAAGTTCAAACTTTATTGGAACTCTTGGAAATTCTTACCAACTACTTTGGCAAAGCCCGTCTAATTCTTCATGTATTACAAATAACAATACAGATACAGTTTTAGTTACACTTAACAATATTATATCACAAGATATTGTAAACACGTGTGGTAGTTACACTTGGATAAATGGCATAACCTATACTTCAAGTAACAATACTGCTTCCCAAGTTCTAACATCTGTTAATGGATGTGACAGTACCGTTTTTTTAAACTTAACAATAAATAATAATCCAAATCCAAATCTATCATCTATCCCTTCATCTTCTATTTGCGCTAATGAGGGAATAACCTTTTCTGCCAATAATGGTGTAAACTATGATTGGCAAATTGGTGCTAATGGAACTATTTTTCAATCTGGAGGAACAGCTACTTACTACACTGATTCCCTGTCCAGCTCTGACACTGTATATGTTACAGTTACTGGATCAAACGGATGTTCAACTACTTCCTATTTATATGTTAATGTCAACACTCTTCCAATATGTAGTATTGCTCCTGGTGACACCTCAATTTGCGAGGGCTCTAGTGTACTACTTAATGGAACTAACACTTCTGTAGGAGTTACTTATTTATGGAATGATCCCAACGCTACAACAACATCTACACTTAATGTGAGTGACACAGGCTACTATGAGCTTACTATTACAGACAACAACGGCTGTAGAGCTTATGATGGAGTTCAAATTTCCTATTATCCTAACACAGTAATTAGCCTTGGGCCAGATTTTTCAATTTGCGAAGGTGGAGACACCACATTATCAATTGGACCTGGATTCCTGTCATACAACTGGTCTAATGGAAGTAATGCAGACACTGCTTTACTTGGACCTGGAAATCATTTTGTTGAAATACAAGACCTAAATACATGTTCTGCTTTTGACACTATTTTCATTGACTCATTTCCAAATAATTTTATCGATCTTGGCAATGACTCCTTGATTTGTGAAGACAATGTTTTTAACCTATCAGCTGGCTTGGGCCACAGTCTTTACAGATGGAATACAGGCGCACAAACTCCAGTTATTTTAATTAACACTATTGATACTTTTTGGGTAGAGGTAATCAACACCAATGGATGTATTGATTATGACACCATCATTTTTGACACATTAGTTAATACATTCCAATTAACATCTGACACTACAATTTATCTTGGAGGATCTGTTGATTTATCAGCATACGGTGGGACAAGTTACCTTTGGGACAATGGTGACACTAATGCAACTACAAATTACGCCCCGCTTGAAAACACAACTGCTTGGGTAGTGATTGATTATGGTAATGCATGTTATGACAGCGCATACGTGAACATTTTAATTTACGATGGGGTAAATGTCTTTATTCCTAATTTATTTACTCCTAATGGAGATGGAAACAACGACATCTTTAAAGCTTATGGATACGGTTTTGAAGATAATATTGAATTCAAAATTTACAATAGATGGAATAGAGTTGTGTATGAAGCATTCACTTTTGACGCATTAAAAAACATTGGCTGGGATGGTAAATTCAATGGCGAAGACCAACCAGATGGTGTTTACATATGGACTTTAAATGCAACCGATTTAAATGGACAAACCAATCCTAAGTCAGAACTTATGAAAGGTACTTTATTATTAAACAGATAATCATGAAGAGAATCATTTTAATTTTTGTTGGAATAATTTCTGTGGCTTATGGCCAAGATGCTTTTTTCTCCAACTTTTACAGATCTTACGCTTTAAGTAATCCGTCTGCAATCATCATGCAAGACGACATTAATATAACTGCTTTACACAGAAGTCAGTGGTCAGGGATTGTGAGTCCGTTTACTAGTTCTCAGCTTGAAGGATATTACGGAATTAGAAAAGCCAATTCTAATGAAAAGATTGGTTCAATTGGATTTTCCGCCATCAATGAAAGATTAGGCAACCATGGATATACCAGGAATAGTTACTCTGTTACAGGAGCATATAACTTAAAAATTGCCAATGACCAGCATTTGGCAGCTGGAATTAAATTAGGCTATTTCAACTCAGGTACTGACTTAAATGCATTATCTACAGGAAATCAATTTCAAAATGGATATTACCAAGCAACTAACCCACTTGGCGAAAGTATGAATAATCCTGTTTTCAGTGGATTTGAACTATCTCCNTCATTTACTTGGTATCAGCATGATGANGAACATCACTATAAACACTATGCGGGGATTACATTATTTAATTTGAACCAACCTAAGTTATCAAACTTAAATAACGAATATAAAATGCCATTACGTCTAGCTATTAATGCAGGTAGTAGAGTATACATTAAAAATCTAACACTTTTACCAAGAGGAATGTTCCAAATACAAGGAAATCAATCACAAATTATTGGGGGAACNGATGTNGTATACAGTTTAGGGAATAATCAATTTGGGCTTGGAGGATATTATAGATTGGGAGATGCTGCCATTGCTAGCTTTAAGTATTTTTCAGATTTTATTGATGTTGGCATTTCTTATGATTTTAACACTTCAAATATCAATAACACCTCTTCTTCAAATGGTAATTCATTTGAGATTTTTGTGGATTATAAAATAAAACAAGAAATAAAGTATAAGCAATTTGAGGTTCTGATTGAACTTTTTGACGAGGACACTAAGGAGCCCTTGGTTGGAAATGGAAACTTTAAAAATTTGACTACAAAAGCCAAAGGAAAGCTATTTGAAAATAAAGCTAAGCACTANGCTACTTTTAATGAAAAAGAAAAAATACAATTGATTTTTTCTCATCCTGAATATGAAACTAAAAAGTTAGTTGTAACAGGTGAAGAAGNTGATGAAGTAAATCAGAAGATTTACATGAGTAAATTGATAAAATTATTTGATTTTGAATTAGAAATTTTTGACAAAGAGACAAGCAATCCATTGGTTGTAGACATCACCCTTATTAACCAAAACAACGGAGATAAAAAACTACTGGGTAATGACAGTAAATTCACCACACAATTTGAATTAGGTGAAAAATATACACTTTCATTAGATGCTGAAGGATATGACAATAAAATTGTAGAAATTAGGTATAATAAAATTGGAACATTAAGTAAAACCGTTTTTGTAACTCCTACAAAACCGACTATAGAAACAAGCAACTTGATTTTAGCCATCAAAGATGAAATTACTTTAGAGTCTATCCCTTCCACCATTATGGCTATCAACATAAGTGANCCTGTTAATCACTCAAGCTCTCTAATAGCATTGAATGANAACCCTCCACCTACATTTCCATTGGAAGTAGGTCAGTCCTATGAAATATTAGTAACAAAAGAAGGATANTTTAATAAAACTATTAAAATTGATAATCAAAGCAAAAATGATATTCTTCAAGAAATTCTAATGACCCCAGTTGAAATTGGTAAAAGCATAATAATTGATGATTTACATTTCAAAACTGGTTTAACTGAGCTTGATGATGATTCTTATCGACTATTAGACCAATTAGTTGACTTCATGTCACACAATTCAACATTAAAAGTGGAAATTGCAGGACATACCGATAGTGATGGATCCGAAGAATTTAATCAAAGCCTTTCCGAAGGAAGAGCCCAATCTGCTGTAAATTATATAATTGAAAAAGGAATTGACGAAAGTAGATTGGTAGCTAAAGGTTACGGTGAATCTGAACCAATGGTTGAAAATGATACAGAGGAAAACAAAGCTAAAAACAGAAGAGTTGAATTAAAAGTAATTGGAAAATAATCTTTTGAAGTCACCTAAACAAGAGATTAAAGAACACCAACTTTATATAACTAATTTATTTGTCTGGATAAAGCTCTTAGTGCAAAACGGAATCGTATTAAAACACTTTTCAAAATATTTAAAGATTACGTTTTTCACCGTTTTATCTACCCCATTTCAACTAATACAATACATCTATTTATCACCAAAAAGACTCACTAAAAAAGAGTTACCGCATGATCCTATTTTTATCATTGGACACTGGCGAAGCGGAACTACTCACCTTCATTATTTAATGAATCTTGATGATCAATTCATATGCTTAGAAAATTTCCAAGCGTTTTTTTTTAGAATAGCTTTTGTAAGTAGGCGAATTTTAAGACCAGTTCTTCAACAATTTATGCCTGACAAAAGACCTCAAGACAATATTACCATAAATGCTTTTTCTCCTTGTGAAGAAGAGCACCCACTTACTAATTTAACTGCATTAAGTGGGATGCAAAGCTTCTTTTTTGGAAAGAATTTAAAATACTTCAATAAAGGAAATTTACACCAAGNGCTAACAAAAAGAGAAAGTAAAAAATGGATTAATACATATCATAATATGCTTCTGCAAATTCAATGGTTTAATAAATCAAATAAGCAATTACTGTTAAAAAACCCTCACAATACAGCTAGAGTAAAACTATTGTTAGAAAAATACCCAAAAGCAAAGTTTATTTATTTACACCGAAATCCACTTGAAGTTTATAGCTCCATGCATCACCTCTACAAGAAAACCATTTCAACTCAACATTTACAAGAAATAAACAATAGTGATGTAAAGCAAAACATCATATACTTTTATCAATCGACTATTGAAGGTTATTTAAAAAACAGATCTTTAATTCCACCCAACCAACTTATTGAAATTTCTTACAAGGAACTTGACGAAGCACCTGTAAATACAATAAATAAAATATATAAATCATTGAAAATCAATGGATTTAAAAGAGTCGAAACAAAGTTAACGTCCTATTGCAATAGCCTTAAAGATTACAAGAAAAATAATTTTCCAGCATTGTCAATAGAAGATGAATTAAGCGTTAGAAAGAAATGGAAAATAGGTTTTGAATCTTGGAAATATTAAATCAAAATACAAAAGAACCCCCAAAAATTATATTAATTCCCTGAAATGAAGCATACATATAAGAAGCATCAAATGTATACCCATTAGGATTATCAATCTCATCATCCACATATTGATCAAAAGGGTCATGGGCTCTTAGAATAGAATAATTTGGTGGCGTAAAATTAAATAGGTTTCTTACTCCTAAATACAAGCTCCTTCTATTGGAAAAGTTTTTAGTTAATTTAATGTTATGTATCGAATAAGGTGAAGAATATGCCGGTCTGAAATCATTCTCTAATAAAGGAAGTCTTATAGGCCCATACCTACTTGCCGTATAATCTAATTGAAGACCCCACTTAATAAGTTCATATGCAATATTGTATTTAAAACTATTTTGCTCACTAAGCAGTTGTTGAGTTTTAATAACATTATTATTCTCATCATAATTAAATACACCTACATCTAAAAGAGTACCATTAGCATTTAATTTAAGCGGTATTTCTTTGCATTGTAAACCCACTTGAAGACTTAACCCTTTTGACACTGAATAACCGTCAAGGTTACTGTATATAATTTGATTGTCATTGGTCTCAAAATCTGGTATAATTTTATTAGAGAAATGAGTGTAAAACATTGACCCCTCAGCATGAAAATCAAAAAATGTAGTTTTTTGGTCTGTTGAAATATTGATATTCGCATTTTTTGAACGCTCAGGAAGTAAAGACTCATTAAAAACAACCTCTCTTGCACCAGTTAATGCAGCATGATCTTCTGTAAATACATTAACTACTCTAAATCCATTACCTAATCCAAATCTAAGCGTGGTTTTATCAGAAAAACTATGCTGATAATTAAATCTAGGGGAATTGATGACACCATGTTTGGAATGTAAATCTGTACGCCAGCCTAAAAGCACTTTGTTTTTATCATTAAAACTCAATTGGTCTTGTACAAAAAATCCAGGTAGCCACCATTCGTTAGCAATAACAGTAGCAGGGGTATTGTCATCATATAAATTATAGCGTAACGCTAATCCAGTAAGTAATTTGTTTTTTTGTCCCAAATCCTTGTGCCATGTTAACTGGCTAAAGCCTATGACCTGCTTTGCATTATAGGATGTAATTCCATACCAAGATTGTTGATTGTGCCAACTGTAAGAATTTTTCCAAATTAGCTGCCTAGCGAAGGGAATATGATAAGAGGAGTAGACTTCAAATCGATTAGTCAATATTGATTCTCCATAAATCTCATTACTTCCTCTATAAGTTTCATCCCAATTCATTTGACCACCCCACCTATCTTCATGCATATATCTTAACGAAATATTAAATGGGTTTTTTTGTGTTGACTTTGGATAAATGTAAAACTTATTGAAAACCGAATATCTATTTTTCAATGCAAGGTCTGTGAAGTTATCACCGTTATTATCTTTTGGATTGGCGTATTTTAAAACATCAAACGTTGTAAATGACTTTACTCTTTTTTTATTTAACATTTTAAAAAGCGCTGAACCTTGAAATTCACCCCATGATGAAATATTAAAATCAATACTCAAATTTGGAAGGCAAGAAACATCTTTGGTTATTACATTAATTAATCCAGCCATAGCCTCTGANCCATATAATGTTGAAGCTGGNCCTTTCACAACTTCTAATTGATGTATTAAACTTGTAGGTATGCCTTGTAATCCATAAACAGTAGATAAGCCACCCATTAGTGGCATTCCATCAATAACTACCATGGCATATGAACCCTCCATACCATTAATGTGTATATCTCCAGTATTGCAGACAGCACAATTTAATTGTGGTCTAACACCTGCAATTTGGTCGGTAGATTCAACAAGGCTTGGGGATGGAATTTTCTTTAAATAGGATGAATTGTATACATCAACAAGAATTGGACTATCTTTTCTTTTAATCAACTGAAGGGTACCACTAATCACAAGTTCATCAAGAAATTTATTATTTTCTTCCATCGTTATCAGCAATTCTGAAGAAGTACTCAATTTTACCAATTTTTCATTGTAACCAATTGNAGAAATCAATATTGTGGAACTATTCTTGGATGAACTTAATTTAAAAAAACCATCAATATCGCATCTAAAAATTTCTTCAAATTGAGTTTCTATGTGAGCAAAAGGAATTCCATCACCATTTTTATCTACAACTTGACCATTGTAAAAAAAGTTATTTTGCCCATTAACTATAGCTAATTGCAGGACAAAAAAGCAGAGGATATAGATCTTTTTCAACATCGAATATTTTACAAAACTAATAAAATTTTTAGCCTTGTCTAAAAATTAATTACTTTTACACTAAATGAATACAAAATCAGAAGAAGATTATCTAAAGTGCTTATATCATTTGCAAGAAGGAAAATCAGCNGTATCNACAAATGAAATAGCCAAATACTTATCNATGAANGCATCTAGCGTAAGTGATATGTTAAAAAAACTTGCGGATAAAAACCTGGTGAATTACCTAAGATACAAAGGATCTACTTTAACAAAAAAAGGAGAGCTTATTGCACTCAACATTATCAGAAAACATCGATTATGGGAAACTTTTTTGGTGGAAAAATTAGGCATTAGTTGGAGTAAGGTTCATTTCATTGCTGAACAGCTGGAACATGTTAATTCAGAAGAACTAATTGAAAAACTTGATCATTTTCTTGGTCATCCAGACATTGACCCTCATGGNGATCCCATCCCTAAGAAAAACGGCACAATAGCAANACTTAATCAGAAATTATTATCTGAACTAAANATTCAAGAAAAGGGTGTAATAACNGGTGTTAAAAAAGGTACTCCTTCCCTATTAAATTACCTAGACAAACAAAACATCAAACTTGGAAATTCAATTCATTTAATATCTAAAATAGAGTTTGATCATTCTCTTGAAGTAANAATAAATAATAAGAGAATAACATTGTCAGAAAAAATTTGCAATAATCTATTAATTGAAGTGTNTTATGGATGAGTTGAAAATTTGGTTTATTAACCAAAATCCAGTTATTCAAGCCCTTTTAGCAGGCATATTCACTTGGGTATTAACCGCTATCGGTGCAGGATTGGTTTTTTTCTTTAAATCATCTAATAGAAAAGTATTAGATATGTCCCTGGGATTTACTGGTGGTGTTATGATTGCTGCCAGTTTTTGGTCCCTTCTAGCTCCTGCTATAGAGTATGTTGAAATGCAGAATAAAATAGGCGCTTCTAATATGCCCTCTTGGTTTGCCCCTACAGTAGGCTTTCTTTTNGGTGCATTATTCCTTTTTATTTTAGATAAAATTATACCTCACTTACATCTTTTCAATAAGAAAAAAGATGCTGAGGGGATGAGTACCAACTGGCAAAAAACAATTCTTCTCGTTTTGGCCATAGCCTTGCATAATATTCCTGAGGGATTAGCAGTTGGAGTAGCCTTTGGTGCATTAGCTTTTCCAGAGTTTGGAGGGATGGAATTAGAAGGGGTTTTTACCATTGGAACAGCTATTGCTCTTGCCATAGGAATTGCCATACAAAATTTTCCAGAAGGATTTGCAGTTTCAATGCCTTTAAGAAGACAAGGTTTAACTAGATTCAAATCTTGGCAATGGGGTCAATTGTCTGCTATTGTAGAACCTATATTTGCTGTAATTGGTGCAGCTATTGTCATACAAGTTCTACCCATTTTACCCTACGCATTATCATTTGCTGCAGGNGCTATGATNTTTATAGTTGTAGANGAAGTNATTCCNGANAGTCAAAAAGGAGNCAANACAGATCTCGCAACTATGGGNTTAATTATTGGGTTTATAGTAATGATGAGCTTAGATGTAGGACTAGGCTAAATAAGGACTATATCTACCAAGTAATCTTTATTAACAGAACTGTTAAGATCCATAATTAACTTTGATTTTTGCATGGCAATTTCCTGTTTGAAAGCNGCACTTTCTAACTTCAAATACAACTTATTCTCTTTAACAAAAATCTTTTTCACCTTCTTCATAAGAAAAGGCCCCATCATTTTCTCAAAATTAACTTGAATTTGATGATTAGTGAATTTTTTGGACAAACCAGAAGTCTGAATAAATTGATTCACAACATCACCTAATTTTTCTTCTTTGGAGCTTCTTTTTTTCAACAGCTATGATTTAACAGTGCCAGAAACAATTTCAAATTGATTAAACGTGACGTTAAAATCAGACAATACGCTTGGAACTTTAGTTGCACTTGTATCAGTAATAAAACATTGCCCTACTTTATTCATCCTTATCAAATCTAAAATGTACCCTACCCTGTTGTCATCTAATTTATCAAAAATATCATCAAGAAGCAGTACTGGACTAACCTTTTTCTGTTGCCTTATAAACTCGTATTTAGCCAATTTAAGTGCAATCAAATATGTTTTTTGTTGACCTTGAGATCCAAATTTTTTAATGGGATGGCCTTCAATTGAAAAAACCAAATCTTCCCTGTGAATACCTGCAGAAGTGTATCCTAATTTTTCATCTTTTGATCTATTTAACTGAAATAATTCACTTAATGTATGGTCATTTAAATCAGTGTCGTACAACAAATCAACATGCTCTAAATTTGATGAAATATCTCTGTAAAATTGGTTAAATAAAGGAGTGAACTCTTCAATGAAATCTTTTCTAACTTTGTGAATTAATCTTGCTTTTTCGTCCATACTGGTTTCATATACCTCTAACAAATCATAGGATTTTTGAAAACGAATATCCTTTAGCATAGCGTTTCGCTGCTTAAGCAATTTATTGTAACTAAGTAAGTCTGCTAAATACTGTTTATTGAACTGAGATATTAAACCATCTAAAAATTTTCTTCTAGTGTCACTACCCTCTAAAATGAGATTAATATCATAGGGTGTAATCATAACTACGGGAAATACTCCAATATGGTCCGCTAACTTCTTATATACTTTTTTATTTTTTCTAAAAACTTTCTTTTCCGCTTTCTTCATGCCACAATACAAGTCAAAAGTGGAATCTTTATCTTCAATTTTTCCTTGAACAACAAAAAAATTCTCATTGAAATTAACATTTTGGCTATCAATAGAATTAAAAAAACTCTTTGTATAACTTAAATAATAGATGGCATCCAATAAGTTAGTCTTGCCTTGACCATTGTTTCCTAAAAAGCAATTAACAGATGGAGAGAAAGAAAATTCTGCCTGATTAATATTTTTAAAATTAACTAAACTTAATTCAGAAATAAACATGGTATAAAAATAGAACTCAAAAGAAACTATAATTTATAAAAAAAACTATTTTTGCACACCAATAAATATTAAAATGGCAGAAGAGAAAGACACATCTACCCAAAAAGAAAATTCAGCGATTAAAAACAATGATGAAAATCAAGTTGTTGACGATCAATCAAACAGTTCATTTGCAGATAGATTTGATTTAGAACAAATCCTTGGGGAAAAAACTTATGAATTTTACCTCGCTAACAAAAAACCAGTAAACGCTGTTGTAGTTGCACTTCTTTTATTGCTAGTTAGTATAGTTGGTTACAAATATATTTATGTAAACAAGATTTTAATTCCAAAACAAACAGAATCTTTAGAAGCAATCTGGAGAGCCGAAAACAAAGCTTTTGACGAACAAAATTGGAATGAAGCCATAAATGGAGATTCATTAGGTCTATTTGATGGTTTTAAAAGAGTAAGTGAAGATTTTGAGGGATATCAAGGTGGAGATATAGCTTTATATAATCTAGGTATAAGTTATCTAAACAACAAAGAATATCAGGAAGCTATAAAAACTTTAGAAAAAGTCAATTTTGATGATGAATTGCTAGGAACAGTAACATATGGAGCTATTGGAGACGCTTTTTTACAACTTGGTGCAGTAAATGATGCACTAGATTATTACAAGAAAGCTTATAACAGAAGAGATAATGAATTAACAACGCCCATATACCTGATGAAGGCAGCATTGTGTTTAGAAATTATAGAGGACTATGACATGGCTATTGGGTTGTATAGAGATGTTGTTCAAAAATATCCTCAATCTAGTGTTGCTAATAACGCAGAAAAATACATGGAAAGTTTAATGTTGGGGAAACCTGTTTATCAGTTTCAGAAAGAAAATGCAGAGTAATGGCTACTGCTGGTAAAAACTTATCAGATAATATTTCTGTAAACCTCACCCATCCAGAAAAAATAAAAATTGGAGTAGTTGTATCTGAATGGAATGATGATATAACATCAAGGCTTTTAGCAGGTGTAAAAGAAACGCTTACCATAAACAATATATCCTCCGACAATATTTATATTCACAACGTGCCCGGAACATTTGAACTTCCCTTAGGTGCACAATATCTTTTTGAAAACAGCCTTGTAGATGGCGTTATTTGTGTTGGTTGTGTAATTCAAGGAGAAACAAAACATTTTGATTACGTATGTGAAGGTGCCACTAATGGTATAATGCAAGTTTCATTGCGCTATAATAAACCGGCAACATTTTGTGTTTTAACAGACCAAAATAAACAACAATCAATTGAAAGATCTGGAGGAAAACATGGCAACAAAGGAGTTGAATGTACAGTGGCCTGTCTTAAGATGATCAACCTTAAAAACGAGATCAACACACCTAAAGGTAAAATTGGATTTTAGCTTTCTAAAATACTTTTTATATCTGGTTTAAAATACAATTCAGACTTCATTACTTTACCATCTTCTCTGTATATTGGTTTACCATTTTTATCCAATTTACTCATATTACTTCTCTGAATCTCAACAAAAACATCGGCAATTTTATCTTGTAGTCCGTGTTTTAGTATTGTACCACAAAGGATATAAAGCATATCTCCAAGTGCATCTGCAATTTCAACCAAATCGCCTTCTTTTGCAGCTTGTAAATACTCTTCATTTTCCTCTTTCATAAGATTATACCTAAGATTAAGGTCTGAATCACTTATTGAATTAACTGGTGAGTATGCATTGGATATTCCAAATGAATTATGAAACTCCTCAACTGCTTCAATACAATTACTTAGCGTTAAATTTTCTTTCATTGGATAAAGGTAATTTTCAAATGGAATTTTCAATAAGAAATTTTAGGAAAATAGTTAACATATATTAACAGGAGTGTTGTTTAACAAATTAAAAGATTAATGATTTTTACCTAAACAAAGTTTTATAAAATGGAAGTACAAACAAATTCAACGTCAGTAGATAATGTCAATATAGCTGAGATTAATGAGTTAATTCAAAAGGAAAGTGGTTTTATTGACCTTATTAACATGGAAGTTAAGAAAGTAATTGTAGGTCAACAACACATGATTGAAAGCCTGTTAATTGGATTGCTTTCAAATGGTCATATATTATTAGAAGGTGTACCAGGGCTTGCCAAAACTTTAGCCATTAGCACCCTGTCTAATATTATAAACGTAGATTTTAAAAGAGTTCAATTTACACCTGATTTACTGCCTGCCGATTTATTAGGGACGATGATTTACAATCAGAAAAAAGAAGAATTTATCTCAAAAAAAGGACCTCTATTTTCTAACTTTATTTTAGCTGATGAAATAAATAGAGCTCCAGCAAAGGTTCAAAGTGCACTTCTTGAAGCAATGCAAGAAAGACAAATTACCATTGGTGATCAAACTTATCAATTACCAGAACCTTTTTTAGTTATGGCTACTCAAAATCCAATTGAACAAGAGGGCACCTATCCTCTTCCAGAAGCCCAAGTAGATCGATTCATGCTAAAAGTAGTACTGCCCTATCCTAACAGAGAAGAAGAAAAACTAATAGTAAGAGCTAATGTTTCTACAGCTGGGTTTGAAAAACCAAATAAAGTCGTTGATCCTAAGCAAATTGTTCGCGCGAGAGAAGTAGTGAAACAAATTTACATGGATGAAAAAATTGAAAAATATATTGTAGACATAGTTTATGCTACTAGGGAACCTGAATATTATCAATTAGACAAAGTGAAACACTACATTTCATTTGGCGGTTCACCTAGAGCAAGTATTTCCTTAGCCAATGCAGCAAAATCTTATGCTTTTTTAAAGAAACGAGGATATGTAATTCCAGAAGATGTTAGAGCTGTATGTAAAGATGTTCTTCGTCATAGAATAGGTTTATCCTATGAAGCAGAAGCAGAAAATGTATCTACAGAAGACGTAATTACAACCATTTTAAACACAGTAGAAGTACCTTAAACAAATAGTTTGGAAACCAGCGAGTTATTAAAAAAAGTCCGAAAGATTGAGATAAAAACCAGGGGACTTTCCAAGCAAGTTTTCTCTGGTGAATACCACTCCGCATTCAAGGGAAGAGGTATGGCTTTTTCAGAAGTTAGGAATTATATACCTGGAGATGAAATTCGCACCATAGATTGGAATGTTACTGCAAGATTTAACGAACCCTTTGTAAAAGTGTTTGAAGAAGAAAGAGAATTAACAGTTATGCTGTTGATTGATATTTCAGGTTCTAAATCGTTTGGAACGGACCATGTCTCAAAAAGAGAATTTATCGCTGAAATTGGAGCAGTTTTAGCATTTTCTGCCACTCAAAATAATGATAAAATTGGAGCGATATTATTCTCAGATAAAATCGAATTATATATTCCCCCAAAAAAAGGAAGAAAACATATATTAAGAATAATAAGAGAGCTAATTGAATTTAAACCTTCTTCAACCAAAACTAATATTAGTGAGGTACTTCAAAACTTCAACAATCTTATTAAAAAGAGATCAATAGCCTTTTTAATTTCAGACTTCATCAATAAGGATTATGAAGATGCTTTAAAGATAACTTCTAAAAAACACGATCTCATTGCATTGCGAGTTGTTGATCAGAGAGAACGTATTTTAACAGATGTTGGATTATCTCTTTTTAAGGACAGTGAAACAGGTAAAGAAATTTGGATTAATACAAGTAACAAAAGAGTAAGGGAGCAATATTACCAAAATGCATTAGCTATTGAACACAATACTTCTCAAATTTTCAAAAGAGCAAAAGTAGATAATGCCAATCTAAACATTCAAACTGGATACATAAAACCATTAATGAATTTATTTAAAAAAAGATGAGAAAGTTTGTATTCATATTCATATTACTTCCTTTTTTGAGCTTTGCACAAGACCCAGATTTCTCCATCTCTTCTCCAAAAGANATCTATAATATTGGTGAGCCAATCACATTATTGCTCAACTTGAATATTCCAGCNGATGAATTGATAGATTCAGTTTATTTTAAACTATCTGGCAATGGAGATAGTCTTGGCAACAATTGGGAAATATGGGATACATCTCCAATAGATAAATCTACGAGCTTAAATGAAAACAACAATTATGTTACAAACTATANTCAAGAAATTGTCATTGCTAATTTTGATACNGGAAAATTTGAACTACCTCCGGCAGTAGCTCACTTAGATTCATCTAATATTTATTCTAACTCATTACCATTCACTATTCAACTTGCTGAAACTGAAGAGAATAAAATTAAAAATATCAAACCTATTTTTGATATTGATATTTCTTATGGCGAATATTTCTGGTACTACTTAAAAAAATATGGGCCATGGTTATTCGCTGTAATTTTATTANGCTTTGGGATTTACTTNTTAGTNAAAAAATTAAAAGATAAATCTAAACATATTGAAGATGAGATTCAGAAAATCCCAANCGAAGTTCAACTTCTTGAAAAGCTGAATAAACTAAAAGAAAAGAAATTATGGGAAAATGGACATTTCAAAGCTTACTACAGTCAAATAGCTGAAGTAATCTGGGAATTTATTGAACATAGGTACAATGTTCCCACTTTTGAAAAAACAAGTAATGAAATTTTAGAAAGTTTAAAATGGGTCTCTATAAATGAAAAATATTTTAAAGAAATAGAAACATTTTTCCAAATTTCTGATGGCGTTAAATTTGCTAAGATTAATCCACTCGAAAAAGATAATGTTCATGCTTTGGAAATGGCTATTCATTTTATTCAAAATGAACGACAGGATTTAGAAAAACCAAATAATACTACAGATGAGTAATTGGTTGAGTAAATATCAATTTAATGATGCCATCATCCTGTGGGGATTAACTCTTATTCCCATAGCCATAGTTATTTATATTTTTTTTAAGAAAAGTAAAAAAGAACCTTTAAACATCTCTTCAACTAGTCTTTTTCAAGGAATTAACAATGGATACTCAAAATATATAACACATGGTAAATTTGGTTTAAAATTAATCGCACTCACATTACTTATTATAGGCATGGCAAGACCACAAATTAGCATGAATGCACATTCTGAGACAGAACTTTACAAAGAAGGAATTGACATAATTATTTCTATGGATGCATCTGGGAGTATGCTTGCACAAGATTTCTCACCAAACAGATTCAAAGCCTCCAAAGAGTTGGCGATAGATTTTGTAAAAGATCGAAAAACAGACCGAGTTGGATTGGTCATCTTTGAAGGCGAAGCATACACTCAATGTCCTCTAACTTCTGATAGAGACATAATGGTAGAACTTATTGAGTCTGCCGAACAAGGTGTAGTGGAACAAGGCACTGCATTAGGAATGGGACTTGCAACAGCAATCAACAGGCTTAGAGAAAGTGACGCTCCAAGTAAAGTTGTTATACTTCTAACTGATGGTGTAAATACACATGGAAAAATCCATCCTCTAAATGCTGCAGAAATGGCTAAAGATTTCAATATACGTGTGTATACTATTGGAGTTGGCACTAATGGNAAAGCTAAAACACCAGTGGCTATAGATCCATTCAGTGGAAGATATATNTATGACTATGTNGATGTTGAAATAGATGAACANACCTTAAAAACTATTGCCCAAGAAACTGGAGGTCAATATTTTAGAGCTACAGATAATCAAAAACTAAAAGAAGTCTACAGAGAAATTAATGAAATGGAAAAAGCTAAAATTAAAACCATTGAGTATGATGTTGATCTTCCAGAAAAAGCAGATATTTTCATACTTGCAGCCATTGCACTCCTCTTCATTGAATTTATAGCTAATAAACTCATTTTTAAAAGTGTTTCATGAGTTCAAAAAATAAATATAGCTTATCTACTTCAACAGCNGTGATAGGACTTCTTGCACTGGAAATTATTTTTTGGGGTGTTTGCATAGCTACATACCAATACTTGATTAGCAATGTAGTTGAGTTTAGATTTGAACATCCAAATAGACTATGGCTTNTTTCCGTCATCTTGCTACTTAACATCACATGGATTTCAAACAGAATTTGGAGAAACAAAGCACTAAATAATTTTGCTAAAATTGAAACTGTTCATCACATTCATGCTGGATATTCAAACTTTAGATCTTCAGTAAAATACTTTTTATTTAGAACAGCTTTTGGATTACTTATTATTGCCTCTGCNAACCCCCAGTATGGTGAAAATGAAAAAACTGTTGAATCAAAAGGGATAGACATTATGATTGCACTTGACATTAGTAGAAGCATGATGGCAGAGGATATAGTTAATAATTACAGCAGATTAGATTTAGCCAAACTTGCCATTGGAAAATTAATGAATGAATTAAGAGGCGACCACGTTGGTATTGTAGTTTTTGCTGGAGAAGCATATAAACAATTGCCCCTGACACCAGATTATCATGTCGCCAAATTGTTTCTNAAAAGTATAGGTACAGATATGATTTCTTCTCAAGGAACAGACATTGGAAATGCTATAGACTTGTGCATGAGTTCTTTCGATTTAGAAAAAAACACCAACAAAGCCATCTTAATTATGTCTGATGGCGAAGACCATGAAGAAATGGCTGTTAATGCAGCTAATGATGCCAGCAACCAAAATGTAGTTATTTGTACTATTGGAATGGGTACTGACAAAGGTGTACCAATACCTGTTTATAAAAGAGGAAAAAAAATTGGCAATAAAAAAGACAAAGAAAACAGTACAGTTCTCACTAAACTAAATGAAGAAAACTTAATTCAAATTGCTCAGGCAGGAAATGGAACTTATACTAGANCTCAAGGGCTAAATTTAAACTTAAGAAAAATAGTTGACCGTTTAAATGCTATTGAAAGAACTACATTAAAAAAAGAAAAATACTCTACCTATGACGACCAATTTCAATGGTTTTTAATACCAGCATTTATACTGCTATTTTTAGAATTAATAATTTTAGAAAAAAGAGGTACTATTGATAATCAGTTTAAGTTATTTGAATCATGAATTTTAATCAACTAATTTTCATATTTCTGANTTGTTTATGCTTGCCATTTTATGGGCAAGACATAGAGAGTAAACTAACTATGAAAAAAGGTAACAATGCTTATTTAAGTGGAGATTATAATCAATCCAATGAGTTATATAATCAATCTTTAAAAATGGACACCTCTAATGCTAAAGCAGCCTTTAACAATGGAAATTCATCCTTTATGGGTGGAGATTTTGAAACATCAAGGAGTAACTATGCACAGTTTATTAATTCTGAAAAATCAAAAGAGGAAAAAAGTAAGGCCTATTACAATATTGGCAATTCATACTTGACTGAATATGCTAAGTCTATGCAAGATAATAATGGGCAAGCTCCAAACACATCTCTATTATCTAATGCAGTTGAAAACTATAAAAATTCATTAAGAAACAATCCTAAAGATGAAGATGCAAGATATAATTTATCTTATGCCATGAAGTTACTTCAACAGAACAAAGATCAACAGAATAAAGACCAGCAGAACGAAGATCAGCAGAACNAAGATCANCANAACAANGATCANCANAANAANGANCANCANAANAAAGACCAACAAAACAAGGATCAGCAGAACAAAGATCAACAGAACAAAGATCAACAGAACAAAGATCANCAGAACAAAGATCAACAGAACAAAGATCAGCAGAACAANGATCAGCAGANCAAGGATCAGCAGAACAAGAANAAGCAGAATAAAGACCAACAAAAAGAAAAACAAGCTCAAAGCAAACAACAAGCCCTAAAAAACTTAGACGCCATTAATGGAGATGAGGAGAAAATATTAATGAAAGTCAATAGAAATAAAGGAGATAAAAAGAAAAAAAGTAAAACAAAAGATTGGTAATGAGGTATTTTCTTTTTTTCATATCAATACTATTTAGTCATGTTTATTGTTCACAATTTAGCATTGAAGCATATGTTAATCAAACAAATATATCTACTGATGATTACATTAAATTCACTATTAAATCCAATGAACGAATTGGTCTATCTAAATTAAGTTTTAAAGACTTCATCATTCGTCAGGGACCATTTACTAGTTCATCAAGTCAAACAACTATCATCAATGGCAAATTTGAACATGTTAAAGAATATTCTTCAACCTTTATTTTATCTCCTAAACAACATGGTGAACTTGTTATTGAATCTATTCAAGCTACTTATGATGATGAGACATACAAAACAAAACCAATTACTATAACAGTATCTAAAGGGAAAACAAACAAGGTTGTTCCATCTACAAGCCCATCTACGTCTAACCAAAATAATAGTAAGTTTTTTGCCAGACTTATAACACCAAAAAAACAACTTTACCTAGGAGAAAACATTCTTTTAGAATACAAAATTTACGCTTCAACATATCATATAAGAAATTTGGAAATCACTGATTACGAACTACCCATGAGCAATGATATATGGACCGAGTTGTTAGAGCCAAAAAACAATCAATGGAAAGAACAAATTGAAGTAATTAATGGAGTACAATACCGTGTTTTTACCCTTAAAAAGGAAATTATATCCCCACAAAAAACAGGTGAAATAACCATTACACCTTTTGAAGTGAAAACTTTAGTTAATAGAGATTTTTTCAATAGAGGTCAACAGAAAAAACTTAAAAGTAATGCATTAAACTTAAAAGTTAAACCACTTCCTCCTAACCCACCACCCTCTTTTAATGGTCAAGTAGGAAGAAATTACAAACTTAAAGTTGACATTAAAAAAACTGAACTAAATGTAGATGACCCACTTGACATAAACATAGAAATTTCTGGAAATGGTAATCTAAAGCAATTGGAATTACCAAATTTAAATTTACCACAGGACTTAGAAAAATACCCTGAAGAAATTAAATCTAACATTAAAGTCAATATTAACGGTATTTCTGGGAAAAAGAAGCTACACCAATTAGTTATTCCCCGATTCCATGGCAGTTATGATATACCTTCTGTATCATTCACCTATTTTGACCTAAACAAGAAAAAATATAAAACACTAAATCACCCTAACACAACAATTCAAGTTGCAAAATCAGAAAAAACGGCAACTAATAACACCTTAAATTTTGAACGTCCGCAACAGGACGAAGTCATTACTATCAATGAAAATATTCGCCACATCAAAACCGATACAAAATTATTTGATTTCAGTAACCCAATTTTTGGTACTGGCTATTATTGGATTTTACTCTCAGTTTCTCCACTATTACTTGTCTTGTCTTTATTTTTTCTTTCAAATAGAGAAAAATTCACCAATACTGAAAAGGCATTGTTGAAGCAGTTAAATAAAGAAACCCAGACACATTTAGTAAAGGCAGAAAACAATTTGTCTAATAAAGACTATGATAGTTTTTATAAAGAAATATATATGTTATGGACTTCTTTTATTTCTAAAAAATACATTATTGATATTGCAGAAATGAACAGGTCTACTATTCATGAAACGCTAATGAACAGTCAAATTAAAGGAGAGTTCATTGATGAATTAGATAAAATCCTGACCTATTGTGAAATGGCTCAGTATAGCCCACTTAGTGGGGATGAAGCAGAAAATAGCTTAATAAATACTAAAAAACTTTTATTGAATCTTAGAAAACATGCTTAGTCGACTAAACATCATCTTAGCTATGACAATTGCTATCTATGGATACAGCAATGATTCTTCCTACAAACATTTTGATATTGGAAATGAATATTATGCATTAAAAAATTATGATAGTGCACTTATTGAATACAATAAAGTATTTGATTCCAAAATGATAAGTAAAGAACTATATCTCAACATAGGTAATTGTTATTTTAAGTTAGATAGTATCCCACAAGCCATACTCTATTATGAAAAGGGATTGAAACTAGCTCCTGCAGATGCTGATCTTACATATAATCTACAATATTGTAATCAGTTGATAAAAGATAAAAACCCAATAAAAAAATCGGTTCTTCTCAATGAATTAATATTTAGCTTTTTGGGTAAATCACCAAACTATTGGGCTTATGCATCTGTATTATTAATGACCTTAACATGTATTTTAATTTTACTTTTTAAAATAAGCATAGAACCCAAATGGAAAAAAATAAACTTCTATACTGCTGTTTTTGTTTCTATTTTATTCAGCATTACCATTTTATTAGCTTACATCAGTAAAACAAAGATGAATGAAACCAAGTATGGGATTGTTATGGAAACTTCAACAAAAGTTCGTACAGAACCCTCTGAAAATGCATCTACCGCCTTTTTACTTCATGAGGGGTCTAAAGCAAAAGTAACTGCTAAAATCAATGAATGGCTAGAGATATCATTTAACGATAAAAAGGGGTGGATAAAACGTAACTCTTTAAAAAAAATATAATGACCAAAAAACAAAAAGTTGATTATGTCATTAATGAGTTAGAAAGGCTATATCCAAAAACACCTGTACCATTAAAACATCATGACCCCTACACGCTACTAATAGCTGTTTTACTTTCAGCACAATGTACAGACGAAAGAGTTAACCAAATTACTCCCATTTTATTTGAAAAAGCAGATACACCAAGCAAAATGATTCAACTTCCTGTTGAAACCATCAAACAAATCATCAGACCATGTGGTCTTTCTCCTCGAAAATCTCAAGCCATATCTAGTTTATCAGAAATTTTACTCAAAAAACACAATGGAAATGTTCCAGAAAATATGGAGGCTCTTGAAGAATTACCGGGTGTAGGTCACAAAACAGCCTCTGTTGTCATGAGTCAAGCATTTGGTGTACCTGCATTCCCTGTTGATACACACATACACAGGTTAATGTATAGGTGGGGATTTAGTAATGGTAAAAATGTAGTACAAACAGAAAAAGATGCCAAAAGACTATTCCCTAAAACACTATGGAATAAATTACACCTTCAAATCATTTTTTACGGAAGGGAATATTCACCTGCAAGAGGAGTTAAAAGAGAAACAGATTATATTACCATGAAAATTGGCAGAAAAAGTGTGATTAAATCTTATCCTTAATGATCGTTAAAACATATCAAATTAACGGAATGCATTGTATGGGCTGTGTAAAAAAAGTACAGCAAGCATTTATTAGCCACAATCACATTTCAGAAGCTAATGTTAATCTAGAAAAATCAAGTGTTAAGCTAAAAATGATAAAAATGTTGCAGCTTGATGAAGTAACATCTATACTTAAAAATATAGGAGATTACCAATTGATAGAAAATGAGAGTGAAATTTTCTTTAAAAAAAACCAAATAAGCACCTATAAACCTCTTCTATTAGTTATAGGGTTTATTTTACTAGTTAGTATACTTTCAGCATACAAAACCTCATTTCATTTCATGAACTGGATGAGTAATTTTATGGGAGGATTTTTCATTACTTTTTCATTTTTTAAATTTTTAGACTTAAATGGCTTCTCAAATAGTTTCGCCTCATATGATATCATTGCAAAAAAGTGGAAAGGGTACGGTAAAATCTATCCATTTATAGAACTAGCAATTGGAATTGCCTATTTAATAGAATTACCTGCTACCATTACAAATTCAGTCTGTATTTTGATTTTAACGGCTAGTACAATAGGTGTAGTTCAAGCTGTTATGGGAGAAAAGAAAATTCAATGTGCTTGTTTGGGAACCGTTTTTAATTTACCCATGTCAACAGTGACCATAATTGAAAATGGTACTATGATTATTATGGCAATCTTATTTTTGATTTTTAGTTTACATTAAACAAAAAAAAAAATTGATGTTTAAATTTAATAAATTTAGATGTGAAAATTTTATTGACATCTCTTACACTTATCCTTTTAAGCTTTAATAATTGGGCACAAAGTTTCACTGTGCAGTCCAACTCAATTATGTTAAATGGTTCGCCCAATGTTCAAGATTTTAATGATAACACATATTTAGATGCCTTATCTACTGAAACACTAACTTGGTCTATTGTCGCTGACTCCATGCCATCAAGTTGGGAATATTCTAATTGTTTTCCTAACTGCTATCCAATTGGAACAACTAATGGCACACTTAGTATAACAAATGGACAGAGCTATTACCTAAACGGCCACATTTACCCTAACAATACACCTGGTGAAGGATTTTGGACAATGGAAATTACCAATGGAACTACAACTGAATTAGTTACTTGGTATGTTGTAGCAGGGAGTGTAGGTATTTTAGATGACTGGATTTATAATAATCAATCTGAAATTAGTACGATTTATAACATGGAAGGAAAAATAGTGAATGAGTTAAAGCCCAATCAAATTTTTATTATTGTTTTCAAAGATAAAACTTCCAAAAAAGTATTTGTTAACGATTTATAAACGAGCTATCTGTAAGGCATTCTAAAAAAGCGACCAAGTCCTGCTTTTCATTTTCTGATAAACTAATACTTTTTATTCTTTTGTCCTTATTTGGATTAACAAAGCCTCCTTTTATGTAGTGATCTATCACAGCTTCTAATGATTTCACACTTCCATCATGCATATATGGTGCAGTTAAGGCCACATTTCTAAGGGTAGGGACTTTGAAGGCTCCTTTATCACTAGGATCAAGAGTCACCCTCATTTTTCCAATATCCTCATAATTTTCATATAGACCATTGTTAACCACTTCTCCGTTGGTGAAATTAAAACCGCTATGACAAGAAACACAATTATGCTTATTAAATAATTGCATACCTCTTATTTCCTTATTTGATAAAGCTGAGGAGTCTTTATGAAACATGAATTTATCATACCTTGAATTACCACTAATAAGTGTTCTTTCATATGTAGCTATAGCATTAGAAATAAGTTTAGGACTTGGCATTTCACCAAATGCTTTTTCAAATAATGCTACATATTCTTTTTTCTTTTTTAACCTTTCTGCAACAAGCAAAATATGAAAATCAAACTCATTTTTTTCATGAATTGGCACAATGACCTGCGCTTCCAATGAAGGATTAACTCCGTCTCTTAAAAAAGAAGTATTATAAGCTATGTTAGTTAATGTAGGCGTATT
>PBXW01000038.1 GCA_002727735.1 Crocinitomicaceae bacterium | reverse complement strand
TTAAAAACAAACTATGAAAAAAATAATTACCCTTATTGCGATTGGATTATCTATTAACACTCTAGCACAACACTTACATCAAGTACTGATACTTAACGAAGGCTATTTTGACTACACCAATAATGTTTCTGTAGAACCAGTTAAAATTGGCAGCTATGATGTAGTTAGCAATACTTACAATACCGTAAACACCCTTTCAGGAGCAAGATTTGCTTCAGACATGATTATTGGTGATGGTCATTATTACGTTGCTGCTGACTCCATTATATACAAATTTAATTTAAACACCCACCAAGAAGAAGCCAGGGTAACTTGTGCTGGAGTTAGAAATTTGGCAATACACAATGATAAATTAATTGTTACAAGAGGAGACTATGATAATACTACATTTATGCCTATCTTCTTTGAGTCCTACTTAAAAGTTTTTAATTCTTCAGATTTAACTCTTCACACTGATTTTGACACTACAAACGGACCACAGTATGCATCACAAAATATTCTAATTCCAGAATTTTCTTCTAGTTTCAATAAAGCCTTCATTTTAATTAATAATGCTTATGAATGGGGTAACGAGAAAGGATTAGTTGGGATTTTAGATTTAAACTCAATGACATACGAAGGTGAAATTGATTTAGGTTCAAATGGAATTAACCCAGATAATATCATGTACCACAATGGATTTATATATACAGTAAATAACAAAGATTGGACTGGTGCTTCTGTATCTAAAATCGATGTTAATGCTATGACACTTTCTAGCACAAACAATATATCTACTGCGAGTACAGGCTGTGGCACTTCATGCTTAAAAGAAGGTAATATTGTTTACCAGATTTCTCAAGACAGTAATCTAATTGAGTATGATGTCATTAACATGTCTAATATTGGACCTATTTCAAATTACAACACCAACTTTTATGCTCTTGCTGTAGATCCAACTTCAGGCAACTTATTTGCCAGCAACACTGACTTTTTCTCTTATGGAAAAATCTACGTATACGATGAATACGATAATGACTTATATAATTTTAGCGCAGGTATAACACCTGGTAAAATTGTTTTTGATGTTAGATTTAACACAGGCATTATTGAAGATGTAAATCTAGTTTCTATTTACCCAAATCCATCTAGTGATAAACTTAATGTAAATGGCCTTTCAAATGGAACATATGAAGCATTCAATATTCTTGGAAAAAAAGTTATGTCTGGAAAATTTTCTCACATTACCAGTGATTTAGATATTTCTACGTTGAAAAACGGTAAATATATCTTAACAATAACTGACAATAACAACAAAACTACAGTCCTTAGCTTTGTGAAAATTTAATTTCCCTAGCACTTATTACATGAAAGACATTAACTTCTTAAGTTAGTGTCTTTTTTTTATCCTTATTTTTAAGCAATAATTCAAATGACACAGATATTTAATGCCATTGAATACATTATTAAATAAGATTAAAAATTTTGGTGTTTTTCATGACACTCCTCTAAGTCAATTAAGGAGCATTCGNCTTCTTACTTACATTTCATTTACTGCCGTTTTTACTGCTCTCTTCTACTCTATTTTATTTCTCTTTTTAGGAGAAACAGTTCCTGCTATTTTAGACTTTATGCTTGTTGTTTTATTCATACCATCGATTNTTTTAATCAGNTTAAAAAAACATTATATAGCCAAATATTTACTCATTATAAATGCCAATATTGCCATACTNCTAGTTATACTTGTATATGGTCAACAATATAGAAATGAGNTATTTTATATTGTNAGTTCTGTATTAGGTATAATCTTATTTCGAGAGAAAAAACATGGACTAATTAGTTTTTTATTGGCTGTATCCTTTTTTCTTTTTACCAAGATTTACCTTAAAGACAATCCAGCTATATATCCCACTGAAGAAAGTCTAACATATCCACTTGCTGTTATTGGATTAATTTCAATTTGTTTCATAGTTTATTTGTTAATTCTTTACATCAAAAGTGAAACATTAGATTATGAAGAGAAAATAATGTCTGCTTATNANGATTTAGACGAAAAGAAAAATTACATCTTGGATAGCTTAAACTATGCCGCAAGTATACAAATGGCTGTTTTTGGCTCAAAATCACAAATACTTAAACATTTTAAAGAAGGTTTTATTCTATTTAGACCAAAAGATATTGTGAGTGGGGATTTTTATTGGTTTGGTTCTATTGGAGATGAAAAAATTATTGTCTCTGCAGATTGCACCGGTCATGGAGTACCTGCAGCATTAATGACCATTATGGGGAATGATTTACTGAANGAGATAGTGCTTCAAGACAAAATCATTCATCCACATAAAATTTTAGAAGAACTAGATAGAAAAATAATTAATGGATTGTCTAATGAAAATGGTGTGGAGAGACAAGATGGAATGGACATGTCTATTGTAACTATTAATGCAAAAAAACAACGACTTTACTTTGCTGGTGCAAAAAACCCATTNTATATCATATACAAAGATGAAATAGATATCAAAAAAGGAAGTTTTTTCCCTGTTGGATCAAATCAATACAATACTAAAAAACAGTATGATTTACATGAAATTAATTATGAAAAAGAAACTAAAGTTTACTTATTTTCAGATGGATTTCAAGACCAATTTGGAGGGGAANTAGGTAAAAANTTCATGAGGAAACGATTCCGTGAATTAATTTATGANACNAGAGTTAAAGATATGGAGGAACAAANGAAAATATTAGTTAAAGAATTTAATGAATGGAAAAAGGAAGAAGACCAAACAGACGATNTACTCGTGATTGGTCTTCTACTTTAAATTTAATTTAANTTATTCTTCCTCTCCGGAAATCAACTCAAACTTTTCAAAACCAATTAGATCAAGATCAATATTATTGGTTTTACTAGTTATATCTCTAAAATCCACAATGACTTCTTGAATTTCCTTGCTCATGGTGTGGCATTTTTTTGCACTCATTTTAACTTTAGAACCTTCAGGAACGTTCTGTAATTTTTGCATCAAAGCTCCTTTATTCAAGAAGGAAACAATTTGAGAAAAAGAAATGGTCAATTCTTTTTTCTGCTCATCCCAATGATCGATAAATGCAAGTACATAATTCTTTCTTAAAATAAAGAACATGGCCAATGCAAAACCAATACCTACACCTTTCAATAAATCTGTAGCCAAAACAGATGCTATAGTCACCACAATTACTATGGCCCCCTGTGTATCTGTTTTAAACATTTCAATTACTTTCTTTANTTTTAATAGTTTGAANCCTAAAACACANANTATAGCNGCTAAAGATGCAGTAGGTATCATTTCTAATAATTGAGGAAAAGTAAATACAGAAATTACAAGCAAAATACCATGATAAATGGCAGACAACTGCGTTTTAGCTTTGGCATTTATGTTTGCAGAACTACGAACAATAACCATAGTAATTGGCAACCCTCCTATTAGGCCAGATATTGCATTACCAATTCCTTGCGCCTTTAATTCTTTATTGGTAGGAGATATGTTCTTATCCGGATCTAGTTTATCTGTAGCCTCAACACTTAATAAGGTTTCAATACTTCCAACGATGGCAATAGTTAGCGCTACAATCCAAACTTGGATGTTAGCTAGATGACTAAAATCAGGAAATTTTATTAAATTTTTAAAATCCCAATCTTTTACTGCTTGAGGAAGACCTACTTTTTGTTCAGTGACTAAAGCTAATGAAGAACCTGCATCNTTNCCTGNTTGTGTGAAGAAATAAGCCAATANACTTCCAATTATTACCGCTANTAAAGAACCTGGCATATACTGAAATAATTTTCTGGACTTGAAAAATTTCAATTCCCATAAAAGCATTATNCCAAGACANATAGCAAAAATCAGAACCGCTCCATATGTGGGGTCCATTAATGCTGATTTGGTATCTATCCAAAGCTTAGTTAATAAATGTAAATCTAACTTTTCAGCATCAGAGTACACACTGTAAGCTTCCTTACTTAATGCTGAACCCTTGTAACCACCAATAATGGATGGAATTTGTTTTAGCATTAGTATTAAACCTATAGAAGCCAACATACCATTAATTACAGATGTNGGNACGAAATAACCAATTACTCCAAGTCTAAACAGACCTAGAAGGAACTGGATAACACCAGAAAGAAAAACAGCCAAGAAAAATATGGAAGCATCATTTTCACCATCTAGTGTAGCNATTCCGGCTACAACAATGGTAATTAAGCCTGCAGCAGGACCACTTACACCAAATTTTGAACCACTAAATATGGTAACAACGATTCCACCAATTATACCAGCAATTAATCCAGAGAATGCATTTACATTAGATCCTTGTGCAATACCAATACAAAGTGGAAGTGCGACCAACCAAACTACAATAGCAGCTGGAAAATCATTTTTAAAGTGTTTAAAACTAAAATTATTTTTTGTTGATGACATGTAATATGTTTTGTGTTGGATAAACCAACGATTTTTTAATTTTTGAAAATATTATTATTGTTATTTGATTAAAAGAAATTAATCAAGTAATGGGAGGTGGAGAATCAATATCAAGCATNNNNTCTTGNTANAANTTAANATTANNTGAATTANCAAGATTAGNTCNNANTTGAGNTGANTTTGNTTTTCCTGTAGCAAAAACATAGTCATCAATTTCTTTAACTTCATCCTCAGATTCTGAGTTGTTTTCTTCTTCACCACCATCATGCTCATAAAAATCAACAATACATTGATCATTTGAGTTAGAGACAAATTCAATGGCATTGTATGTATAGTGTGCCAAGAAAACTAAAAGAAATGAAAAGACAGTTAGTCTAATAATATTATAGATAGAATTATATGTTCTAAACCAATTCATTTNTTCAAATCAAAGATACACTAAAATTTAACAATAATCTTAACAAAAGTTAATGCTATAACGTAGTATTACCCATAATGTTTCANAACAAAACAAAGCAATCTTATGGTTTTAACTCAAAATTTCTTAATGAAAGCATTACCAAAGAACATGCCACAATTACTTCAATTCCATTTTTATGAGCTAATTTTTCAAATGAAGGGTTTTCAGCTCCTGGATTTAATATGATTCTTTTAGGTTTTAGCTGAATTAGTTTTTGCTCGTATAATCGTTGATTTTGNACATTNAGATATANNGTAATTATATCATATTGAGCANTTGGAATAGNTTGGTGGATTTTAATCCCATTAATATCTCCATTGCGTCTTCCNACGGCAGTAACATCATAATTTTGTNNATTTAGTTCTNTAACTGCTTTATAAGAATATCTATTGAAGTTAGGAGAAGCCCCTAATACAAGAACAGTATTTTTTTTAGCTAAGTTCAATCTGTGTTAATTAATTGATAATTTAGATAATATGAATTTAATACAAATATGTCTCATTGCAATTTTTCTGTTTACCATTAGTTGNTCAGGAATAAAGAAAATAGAGAAAAAACTTCATGGAACNTGGGTATTNCAATCTGTAAATGAAGAACCCATTAAAAACACATCTAATTCACCAACTGCAGTNTTTGATTGTAATTCATATAAATTAAGTGGTGTGGATGGATGTAACAGATATAATACTTCATTTAAGTTATCAAAAGGAAACAAAATNGAGGTATCCCCCATTTCAAAAACTAAAATGATGTGCGTTGGTGTTATGGACTTTGCCAATCAATTTGAACAAATGATGAGAAATTCCAATTACATAACCATAGATAGTAATGTTCTTAAATTGCTAAATGAGAAAAAAAGCAATGANTTAATATTTTATAAATCAGAATAAATTCTAAAAATTTTAATTTGTTAATGAATGTTAATAATTAAAAAATTATATTAGTTTTAANTAATTAATTAATTTACTAAAAAACAATTGTTATGAGTGAAGGTAAAAAACCACAAAGTAAATCAACTATGGCCATTCTATGTTTCTTACTTGGAGGACTTGGAATACACAGATTCATGATGGGATACACAGGAATCGGTATTTTAATGCTTCTAACAGGTGGAGTATGTGGAATTTTAACGTTAGTTGATTTCATCAGAATTTTAACTGGAGGTCTTAAAATGGCAGATGGACAAGATCTTGCTTAGATTTAGAAAGTTAAATTTCAAATAGATTTAAGGCTGTAAATGATTTTTACAGCCTTTTTCTTTTTAAATTACCTGAACAAAACAATCTTGTGGTCTAGCTCTTGAAAACGCCATGTTTTAAATTTATCAAACAAACTTTTGCCACACAACATCCCNCCTTCTTCTATAACCGCTACATGAACGTTGTTTAGTGTGTAATCACCAATTTTTAAATTATTTACTTTAATTATATCCGCTACGACCTCTTCATTATTGGCCATAATGTATACGCCTTTACCTACATAGCTTCTTTTATTGATGGANCCATTNATTANTANATCTCGCTCAAANTCTCTATCAATNATTAANTCNGATGCTCCAGTATCNAAAAGAAAATACTTAGTTATACCATCAATTTCNATTTTAATTTTATANCCNTGGCCTAAATAATCGACCAACTTTATTTCAGAAAAAAGAGGACTTCCAATGATATCACTCTTTACATATGTATTTGGAAATTGATTAATTGCAGAAGTACTTTCAGGGTTAAATATTTTGGTCAGACATGGTATAACAATTTCATTNAAAGCTTTGCTATCTTCATCAGTTGCTTCCATTAAATCTTTGAAAGTGTAGCCTTTGGAATACAANTTTTCCATTGCACACTCACAATATTCTTCTGCCTCTGCTTTAGTCCANANGTAATCGTCATTAGGTACCATCATTTCATCAACACAACTTTTTACCGCAAATAACTTATTCATGTCAGAAAAATTGTCTTCTTTAAAAACATAATGATCTTCCACTTTCATATGATCNTCTACACAATCCATCAAAATATTGAAGTTCTCATCTTTAAGAAATAATGATTGCATATCATTTGATTGCATAGCAACAAGTATTTCAGCACTGGTTAGCTGAGGTGTCAAATTATCGCAAACACAAGAACAATAGTTATTCTTGTTTACTGTGATTCCATTTAAGTCAATGGTTTCTTTATCAAACCCTTTTACACAAGAGCTAATAAATACAGATCGATCACCTAATTTAACTCCATCTTTTGTATATATATCTTGAGAGAAAACAACCAAAGAGAAACAAAAAAATAGAACAGATAATATAGAGTTTTTCACAATGTTATAATTTAGAATTAAAAGTAACCAAAAGAAATGAGAACTGATAAATTCATATGGGCTGTCCGATTATTTAAAACAAGATCATT
>PBXW01000037.1 GCA_002727735.1 Crocinitomicaceae bacterium | reverse complement strand
TTCAAAAAGACGTTCAAATATGGGTTTTCCCTTCTGTGGCCAGAGTGTTAGGATAATTAACAGTAATTGATCGTAGAATAGAAACCTAGGATTGGGTGAAAAAGCGGCATTTTTAAGTTTCCCTTTGGAACAAATTTCCTTGGCATGTTTATACATATTTTTAAATGCATAACCTGTACTAGGCTTTACACTACCCCCTCTTGTCCCTATGTTTACCCATCGATTTCTTTTGCTCAATTTTGGTGATAATGAACTCATGGGAATTACTCCTCTTTCTTCTTCAAGAACTTCATATTGACCATAGTGTTTACTGATAAAATCATGTAATAAATTTTGTGCTTCCTCTTTATCGATTATAATTTTACCAAATCGGGTTAATTCCACCAAACCAGTTTGCTTATCATAAGGTAATATGTATACAAACTGGGTCGCTTTTTGTTGAGTTATCCGGAAATCCATCATATGATAAACATCCTGCTTAAATTGAGCTTCAATCAGTTTTATTTTTAAACCAAAGAAAGATTGAGAAATATAAAACTTGTTGTTCTTAATAATTTTAAAATCCGGTGGTCTACTATCAAAAACCCAATCTGATAAAATAGTTGATTCATCCGTCTTTATTTCAAATTGTTTTTTTTGCTGTACTGTAATTACTTTTTGTGCTAAAACAGTGATATTTTTTTGTTGAGTTAAAGCTCTTGAAGCATCGTATAAATCAATGCTATTTATGTGATAGTACTTTAATGGTTTGATAGACTCTTCTGAATTGTCATTGATTTGAATATTTGACCACTCATGGCTGATTAAATTTTTATAATCAATAAGAATGTCATCATTTTCGCTAGCCCAAAAACAAAACGTTTTGTCATTTTCTTTTTTAGCACTTGGATCAATGATAAGTATTTTCAGGTCTTGAATAAGATCCTGTTTTTCCATCTCCATAAGAAGAATACATGAACTGGCTCCCCAACCTGCAAAAACTATATCGTATTTGGAATGACTAATTGGTACTAATTTTGTTAAACAAGATAAACATTCTTCTAAAAATCCGTAACAAATGGATTTGAATATATTTGATAAAATTTTTTAAATGAGAACTGTATTTACATTTTTAGCTGCTTTAACATTATCTNTNGCGAGCTACAGTCAANATCCTAAAGAAGAGCTTACCCTAAAGGATGCCGTAATGGGATACTATAAAGGTCTATATCCAGAGAACATGTATGGCACTGATTGGACATCAACTAATAAATTATATAGAAAAAAAGGAAACGAAATACTNGTATACGAACCCAACAAAAAGGGAGTGAAAAAGTGGACAGGAAAGACACTTAAATACAGNGATGATTTAGGCACAGTAAGAAGACTAACAATTGATAATCAACAGTCCTACCACTATAATCAGAAAGGGAAATACTACCATTACAATAAAGGTNAAATAGTAGAATTCAATTACCCCAATAGAGCTGAAAANATTACACTAAGTCCAACTAAAAATCAACTTGCCTATACCATAAAAAACAATTTGTTTTTAGCCAATGCCAATGATTCTTCAATAGTTGTAACCACTCATGAAGACCCTAATATTGTAGCTGGCCAATCCATTCACCGAAATGAATTTGGTATTAAAAATGGTATTTTTTGGAGTAATGACGGAAATAAAATTGCCTTCTATGAGAAAGATGAATCTGATGTACATGATTACCCATTATTAAACATTAATGATACACCTGGTCAACTTAAATCTGTCAAATACCCTATGGCTGGACAAAAAAGTGAATATGGAAAGGTAGGAGTATATAATACAAAAAGTAAATCATTAATATATCTAAAGACTGTACATAAAAGGGATGATTATGTGACTAACTTAACATGGGGACCAAAAAATGAATTCATTTACATCGCTGAGCTAAANAGAGATCAAAATCATATGAANTGGGCTAAATATGACGCTACAACTGGAAAAAGAATCAATACCATTTTTGAAGAGACCAACGATAAATGGGTNGAACCTGAGTATCCATTATACTTTATTCCTGAGAGTAGTGATGANTTTGTAACNCTAAGCGAACGAGATGGGTTTATGAATATATATCATTANAATACNTCTGGTGAACTCATCAATCAAGTTACCAATAANACATGGGTAACCACNGGTNTTTTAGCTGTNNAANCCAACAAAATNATTTTTCAAGGNACNGGTGAAGANCCNAGAGAATCTCATGCATTTTCNGTGAANTTAGATGGATCTAATCAANNTCAAATCACTACTGANGGNGGAATNCATAGAACAAAAATTAGTCCTAANAAAAGATACCTTNTGGATCAGTTCTCTAGCCTAGNAAATCCTGGAAAAACTCAAGTAATTGATTTGAAAANCAATAAAAAAAATGNACTTCATGAGGAAGAANACCCATTNGAAAATTACGATATTGGANAAACTACGCTNGATCAATTAAAGACTANTGATGGGACNTNANTATATCNTCGANTAATAAAACCCAATGATTTTAACCCATCTAATAAGTATCCTGTTTTAATCTATGTATATGGTGGTCCACATGCACAACTGGTGACCAACAGTTGGCTTGGTGGAGCAAGTCTATGGATGCACTGGATGGCAAATCAAGGATACATNGTCTTTACANTTGATGGCAGAGGTTCTGCTCACNGAGGATTTGAGTTTGAAAGTGCCATATTTAGAAATTTAGGNCAATTAGAAATGAAAGATCAGCTTGCAGGTGTAGATTACTTAAAAACGCTTCCTTACATTGATGCTGAAAGAATAGCCGTTCATGGCTGGAGCTATGGCGGTTTTATGACAACATCTTTGCTGACTAATTACCCAGCAGCTTTTTCATGTGGTGTAGCAGGTGGCCCAGTGATTGACTGGAAATGGTATGAAGTCATGTATGGAGAACGTTATATGGACCAACCCCAAACCAATACCGAAGGGTACAAGAAAACAAGTTTATTAAACCAAGCTAAGTCTCTAAAAGACCCTTTACTACTTATACATGGTACAGCTGACGATGTTGTGGTTATGCAACACAATTTGGCATTTGTTAAAGCATGTGTAGAAAGTGGCACACAAGTCGATTTTTTTCCATACCCTATGCACAAACACAATGTAAGAGGNAAGGATAGAGTTCACCTAATGGAAAAAGTGCTAAATTATATACTTACCAATAATAAATAATTTTATCTTCGGAACCATGTTGTTCAAAGTGAACCCAAAATCCCTAACGACTTTACTATTTTCCTTACTTATTTCTGCTACTTTTTATAGTCAAACAGGAACAATAAGAGGAACTGTTTATGAAAAAGAATCTGGAGAACCTTCTTTTGGAACTAATGTGAAGATAAAAGGGACTGGGATTGGTTCTTCTACTGACATCAACGGATTTTATCAAATCAACAAGCTTAANCCAGGGAAAATCGTGCTTGAAATTTCAAACATTGAATTTAGCACTATTGAGTATACTGTTGAAATTGTTNNAAATAAAATCATNACCCANAANTTCTTCATGGAGGAAAAAGATGAAATGTTAGATGAGTTTGAATACAGTGCAGAAGCAGCAGAAAGAAAAACAGAAGTTAAAATGTCTGTTATTAAGGCCACACCAAGAGATATGGCCCATGTAGTTGCAATTGGGGGTGAACCAGATTTTGCCCAATATTTACAGACCACTCCAGGTGTAGTAACCACTGGAGATCAAGGTGGGCAAATGTACATAAGAGGTGGTTCTCCCATTCAAAATAAAGTACTCCTTGATGGGATGACCATTTACAATCCCTTTCATTCTATCGGTTTTTTCTCCGTTTTTGATACAGACATTATAAGATCAGCTGATATATATACTGGCGGCTTCTCTGCTGTGTATGGTGGTCGAATTTCATCTATTATGGACATTACGACCATAGATGGAAACAAAAAAAGACATGCTGGTAAAGTTGCTGTAAACCCTTTTGGGTCTAAATTCAAAATAGAAGGACCCATCAAAAAATTAGATGAAGAAAATATTTCAACCACGGCTTCATATATATTCTCTGGTAAAACTTCTTATCTAGAACAAACTTCTAAACTTCTTTACAATTACATTGACACCAATGGATTACCCTTTAACTTCACGGATTTATTTGGTAAAATTTCCATCAATTCAGCTAATGGTAGTAAAATCAACTTTTTTGGATTTAACTACAACGACAGAGTTAGATATAAAGCTGTTTCTGATTTGAATTGGGATTCATGGGGTATTGGATCTAATTTTGTTATTGTTCCTTCTAGCTCAACAGTGCTCATATTAGGTAGGTTCAACATTAGTGATTATATGATTTCATTGACAGAAAAAGACCCGGTTACAGGAGGAAATCTATCACCAAGAACAAGTAGAATTAACGGTTTTAATTTTGGATTTGATTTTAAATACTTCCTTAGAGAAAATGAAATTAAATATGGAATTGACATCAATGGATTTGCTACAGAATTTGACTTTTTTAATAGTGTTGGAAGAAAAATTGATCAGAACCAAAATACAACTGAACTTGCTGGATACATCGACAGTAAAATCATTAAAGGTCTTTTGGTTATAAATCCGAGTTTTAGGGCACAATACTACGCTTCTCTCAGGAATTTTTCTCCTGAACCAAGAATTGGTTTGAAATATAATGTGACTGAAAAATTTAGAATTAAAAGTGCCGCTGGTTTATATTCACAAAACTTAATTTCTGCCAATTCTGACAGAGATGTGGTCAACTTATTTTATGGATTTCTTTCTGGACCAGACAACTTACAAGACTCCATAACTTTATCCAATGGCGAAACTGTTGAAAGACGACATTCACTGCAAAAAGCAACCCATGCCATTTTAGGTGGCGAACTGGACATTTCTAGAAATTTTACGCTTAATGTTGAAGGATATTACAAGTGGTTTAACCAGCTTTCCAACATTAATAGAAACAAATTGTATAATGACAATGTAGATACTTACGATATTCCAGATGAACTTAAAAAAGATTTCATTATTGAGACTGGTGATGCCTATGGAGTTGATGTTGTACTCAAATATAAAGCAGAAAAAACTTATTTGTGGGCTGTTTACTCATTAGGAAAAGTTACTCGATGGGATGGGTTAAGAACCTACTCCCCTCTTTTTGACAGAAGACACAATATAAATTTGGTTGGTACTAAAACATTTGGGGAAGAAGATGATTGGGAAGTTAATGTAAGATGGAATTTTGGAAGTGGGCTTCCTTTTACACAAACTCAAGGTTATTACCATTCCATTGATTATTCACAAGGCCTTAATACTGATATTACTTCTATTAATTCTAATAACTTAGAAATTATATATGCTGATTTAAACCAAGGAAGACTCTCTTCTTACCATCGTTTNGATATAGCCATAAAAAAACATGTTGAGATAAATAAAACCACCACTTTGGACTTTACAGCAAGTGTTACAAACCTATATAATAGACAAAATATTTTCTATGTTGACAGGGTAACAACTGATAAAGTATATCAACTCCCACTACTACCTAGCCTTGGGATAAGTTGTAAATTTTAATTCCTTTTTAAAGATTATCACTTAAAATAGCTAACTTTGTTCCCCGTATTTATAACAATAATACGGCATGTCATCAAAAACAAAATACATTTTTGTAACAGGGGGTGTTACTTCTTCACTTGGAAAAGGTATAATATCAGCCTCACTCGCTAAACTCCTGCAAGCCAGAGGTTTTTCCGTCACCATTCAAAAACTTGACCCATACATTAATGTAGATCCAGGTACATTAAACCCATACGAACACGGTGAATGTTACGTTACTGATGATGGNGCAGAAACAGATTTAGATTTAGGCCACTATGAACGATTTTTGAANGTGGCAACCTCTCAAGATAATAATGTTACCACAGGAAAAATTTATCAAAGTGTAATCAACAGAGAAAGAAGGGGCGATTATTTGGGTAAAACTGTTCAAGTTATTCCACATATAACTAATGAAATAAAAGAGCATGTACTTGAGCTTGGAAAAGACGACACTTATGATGTTGTTATTACAGAAATTGGAGGTACTGTTGGTGATATTGAATCACTTCCTTTTATTGAATCCATTAGGCAGCTTAAATGGGATCTTGGCGAAAAGGTATTGTTTATACATCTTACGCTAATTCCTTACCTTTCTACTTCTGGAGAACTAAAGACAAAACCAACACAACACTCTGTTAAAACATTGTTGGAATATGGAATTCAACCAGACATATTGGTATGTAGAACTGAACATCATTTAGCTGATGAACTCCGTAAAAAAATAGCNCTGTTTTGTAATGTTGAACAAAAGTGTGTTATAGAATCAATTGATGCTAAGTCAATTTACGAAGTCCCCTTGTTAATGCAACAAGAGAAATTAGATGTAGTTGTATGCGAAAAGTTAAAACTAGAAGGCAATGAAAACTACGAGCTCAAAAAATGGAATAAGTTTTTAAAGAATTTATTTGAACCAAAAAAATCTATAGACATTGCCCTTATTGGTAAATATGTTGAGCTAAAAGATTCTTACATTTCTATTGCTGAGTCACTAATTCACGCTGGAGCAAAAAACAAAACAAAAGTTAACATCAACTGGATTCACTCTTCCAAACTNGAAGATGAAGATATTCACCAGCTACTTTCTAAAATGAATGGAATTATAGTAGCTCCAGGTTTTGGTTCAAGAGCAATTGAAGGGAAAATTAATGCGGTGAAGTANGCAAGGGAAAACAATATTCCCTTTTTAGGCATTTGCTTAGGAATGCAATGTGCTGTGGTAGAATTTGCTAGAAACGTTATTGGTTTAGACGGTGCCCATTCTACTGAAATTAATTCTGACACCAATCACCCAGTAATTAGCATGATGGAGGAACAGAAAAAGTTGAAAAATTTAGGTGGCACTATGCGTTTAGGTTCCTATGACTGTCATGTTAAAGAAAATAGCTTACTTCATGATATTTATGAAAAAGATNTNATTTCTGAACGTCACAGACATCGATTTGAATTTAANAATGNCTACATAGATGATTTTGAAAAGCATGGAATAGTATTTTCTGGAAAAAACATTAAAAACAACTTAATGGAAACAATTGAATACAGTCAACACCCATGGTTTGTCGGAGTTCAATATCACCCAGAATATAAAAGCACTGTTGTTAACCCACATCCACTGTTTATAAACTTTGTAAAAGCTGGATTAAAACACCACGATAAGACATTGGCGATTCCGGCATCTATCAACTCATAATGTCTCCTAAAGCTATAGTTCAACAAATGCTTAATCATGATTTATTTAGCCAATGGCTAGATATCAATGTTGATGAAATTTTAGAAGGTAAATGNACTATCTCNATGAAANTAAAAGAGCAAATGACCAACGGTTTTAAAATAACACATGGTGGAATTGCTTATTCACTAGCAGATAGCTGTGCTGCCTTTACAGCTAATTCTTTTGGNAAGATTGCTNTAACTCAAGAATCTAAAATAAAATACCTNAAAAAGGCATNTAATGGAGATAAATTATCCGCTAGTTGNGTTACTTCTGTNAATNAAAAAAAGAATTTAGAAGTGAGNATTGAAAATCAAGATAATGAATTGATTGCTGTATATTCTTGTCAAATTCATTACACGAGCAAGCATTGGNCAGTTTAAACCATTTGCTCTCCATTTTTTAAATTAACTTTACGTAAAATTTACCTATGAAAGATGNTTTTATTCTTGACGCCATTAGAACTCCAATTGGAAACTTTGGAGGTACACTAAGTAGCATTAGAGCTGATGATCTTGCTGCTGTTCCTTTGAAAGCACTTATGGAAAGAAACCCTAAAACTGATTGGGAGCAAGTGGAAGATGTNCTTTTAGGTTGTGCTAATCAAGCTGGAGAGGATAATAGAAACATTGCAAGAATGGCCTTATTGCTTGCTGGATTACCTCANTCTATTGGAGGAGAAACTATAAANAGATTATGTTCTTCNGGTATGGCTGCAGCTATAAACGCATATAGAGCTATTGCTGTTGGTGAAGGTGAATTATACATTACTGGAGGAGCTGAGCATATGACGAGAGGACCGTGGGTAATTTCAAAAGTATCAAAACCATTTGGTAGAGACGCACAGATGCACGATTCAAGTTTTGGGTGGAGGTTTATTAATCCCATAATGCAACAAAAATTTGGCACAGATGGTATGGGCCAAACAGCAGAGAATTTGGTTGAGCTATACAAGATTTCTAGAGAAGATCAAGACCTTTTTGCTTATAATTCGCAAATGAAAGCTTCAAAAGCAAATGATGATGGCCGGTTTAATGAAGAAATATGTACTGTCTCTATTCCACAGCGAAAAAAAGATGATTTGATATTTTCTAAAGATGAATTTATTAAACCATCAACCACCTTAGAAAAATTAGGCACATTAAGAGCCGCNTTTAAAAAAGAAGGTGGATCTGTTACTGCTGGAAACTCATCAGGCTTAAATGATGGAGCTGCTGCCATGCTAATTGGNACTNAAAATGCTGCCATNAANAATCATTTAACTCCAAAAAGTAGAATTGTTGGNGGTGCTGTTGCNGGAGTTGAACCAAGAATTATGGGNATTGGGCCTGTTGAAGCTTCAAAAAAAGTATTANAAAGAACAGGACTATCATTAGACCAAATGGATATTATTGAATTAAATGAAGCTTTTGCTGCACAAAGTTTAGCTTGTACAAGAGCNTTGGGNCTNGCTGANGATGATGAACGTNTAAACCCAAATGGCGGTGCNATAGCGCTTGGACACCCNTTGGGCATGTCTGGTGCNAGAATTTTACAAACAGCTTCTATNGAANTAGCCAAAAGGAATAANAAATACGCCCTTGTAACCATGTGCATTGGTGTAGGACAGGGTTATGCTACCATTTTAGAAAGAGTTTAATATGCTTTACGAGTTTAAAGGATTAAGACCATATGTTCATGAAAGTGCATTTGTACACCCTCAAGCAAATGTAACTGGTCTTGTAGAAATTTATGAAGATGTATACATAGGACCAGGTGCAGTGATAAGAGGAGATTGGGGAAAAGTTATCATTAAAGCAGGTGCAAACGTGCAAGAAAATTGTGTTATTCATATGTTTCCTGGAACAACTGTTATTATTGAAGAGGGAGCACACTTAGGACATGGATGTATAGTACATGGTGGCAAAATTGGTAAAAATGCCTTAATTGGGATGAATGCGGTAATTATGGACGATGCTGTAGTTGGTGATGATAGTTTAGTAGGTGCATTAAGTTTCGTAAAAGCAGAAATGCAAATTCCNAACAGAAAAGTAGTGGCTGGTAATCCTGCAAAAATTTTGAAAGATGTAACTGATGAAATGTTAACATGGAAAACTAATGGTACTGCTCTTTATCAAAAATTNCCNTTAGANTGTCATGAANANCTTAANGAAACNACNTCTCTCAAANAACCNTCAAATCAAGAAAGTATAGATTTTAGTAATTATAAAACTTGGAAGAAATCCAGCTAATCGTCTTCGTCTATAATTTTATAGTTAACTAAAGCGTTAATATATTCCTCTCTTAAAGCCTTAGGTAACTCTTCAGATAATTGCTTAATCATTTCATCAAAAATTGCACGCTCCACCTTTTTCTTCAACTTGTCTTTTGACATCATTACATCTGTTAGAAGACTCATTAATTGACCCTTGTGCGCTTTTAACACCTCTTCGGCATTAAGTACATCTATTTCAATCTCTAACTTCATATTANTTGCCAATGGCATTCATCATNTCTTGTAAGGTNATAATATGTTTTTTATTNTNATCTATGTTAACAATCACCGCCCTATTTTCATTATTAAATAATTTCGATAGGTCNTTTATNGAATAATTACCATCAACTTCGGGAAAAGGTTCCTCCATTATCTGTTTCACTGGAAACTCTTTTATCATNGGATCATCCAAGATCTTTTGAAAAATATTATGATCAGAAATTGATCCCACAGATTTTCCATTTTCAAATACAGGAACTTGGGAAATTTCAAATTGTTTCATTTCCACCATAACTTTGGAAAGCGGATCGTTTATATCAGCTGTGATTAGTCTTTTACCGTTATGGTTCGATACTATTTCAGATGCTTTTGTCTTNTCTTCACTAAGNAAACCTCTTTCTCTCATCCAATCATCGTTATACATCTTCCCAATATANCGGCTNCCTGAGTCGTGAAGTAAAACTACCACAACATCATCTTTACTAAAATTGTNTTTTAGTTGAAGNACTCCTTTTACNGCTGCACCGCAAGAATTTCCAGCAAAAATCCCTTCTTCTCTTGCCATTTTTCTAGTGTAAACAGCAGCATCTTTATCTGTCACCTTTTCAAAATGATCAATCAATTTAAAATCAACATTTTCAGGTAATATATCCTCTCCTATTCCTTCAGTAATGTACGGGTAAATTTCATTTTCATCAAAAATACCGGTTTCGTGATATTTCTTAAATACCGAACCATAAGTATCAATTCCCCATACTTTAATTGTAGGGTTTTTTTCCTTTAAATATTTGGCTACTCCTGAAATTGTACCCCCAGTACCAACACCAACCACGAAATGCGTTATTTTCCCCTCAGTTTGTTCCCATATTTCTGGACCAGTAGTCTCATAATGTGCAATCCTATTTGACAAATTATCATATTGATTAACATACCAACTATTTGGGGTTTCTTCAGCTAATCTTCTAGATACTGAATAGTATGACCTAGGGTCATCAGGTTCTACAGCTGTTGGACACACAATAACTTCAGCTCCAACTGCACGAAGTATATCAAATTTCTCTTTTGATTGTTTATCAGTGGAAACACAAATCAATTTATATCCTTTTACGATGGCAGCTAAAGCTAAACCCATTCCCGTATTTCCGGATGTTCCTTCCACAATAGTTCCTCCAGGTTTTAATCTGCCATCAGATTCCGCATCTTCAACCATTTTTAAAGCCATTCTATCTTTTACGGAACTTCCAGGGTTAAAGTACTCTACCTTAGCAAGCACTGTTGCCTCAATTTCTTTAGTTATTTTATTCAACCTAACCATTGGTGTGTTCCCAATAGTTTCAAGAATATTGTTAGCAATTTTCATACATTTTATTTTTTGCAAATGTAGAAAATAGGTCAAGTTTTAGAAAAAAAAATCAAGTTATATCTCCATCAAAGCGTTGAGACTATCCATCTTAGAAGAAAATAATTTATCAGAACCACATTTTAACATGGTAGGATCAGAAAAAAAAGATTGCATATTTTCCTCAATAGAATTTCTCTTTAACATCAAATCAAGTCCAGACCCATTTTGTTCTATTTGAGTAATTACATCTAAATAATTATTAATCTCATTTGCGTAATCATCTAAAAAAGCTTGACATTCAGGGTCTAATTTAGGGGCTTCTGCAGTAGCATCATTTGGACTACTACATGAATGAAAAACAAGTGTGATGAATAATATTTTAAGAAAATATTTCAATTTATTTTCCTAATAAATTTAGCGCTTCCCTAGAGGTTATTATGTTTTGTTTGAACTCTCCAACTATGAAGCAATCTTCTAATCCTCTACTTGCAATTTTATCTCTGAAGGCCATAGCAGCTTCATATGTATCAAGTTTACCTACATAATATCGGGTAAACCCACTAACAACATCTCTTTTAGGGAGAACATTACCAATATCTAAGAAAATGTCTAGATAATCGGTTGGTACTTTTTCTTTAAATGCACCTACTTGAATTCTAAACTTAATCAAACTTGGGTCAACTGCATTGGCAGAAGGAGTTGAACTAACTGATAAATCTTCAACCACACCTGGTTTAACTTCAAATCCTGCTTCTCTTAAAGTAACTCTTTTACCGTCTTTGAATGCAACGATAAATGCATCATTATATCCTGATGTAGTTAAATTAACTTTATGGGTTGCTGCTTTGGCTTTATCAGTATATGAACCAGAGAAATAACGGTATAATCCATCATCTCCACGAACAGAAACAACATCAGGTAAATCACCAAACACTGATTTACTTATTTTTCTACTAAACGCACCAATCTGAATTCTAAATGATGCCAATTGAGTTTCAGGATCAATAACTGGTACAAATTCTTCTACAATAGCTGTATCTGTATTAGATTCATTTTCTAATGGTAATTCTTCTTCTGTTTCTTCTGCAACATTAGACTCAGCAATTATTTCATCCACATCTACAGGTGTAATTTCATCCTGATCGTTAATTTCAACAACACCTTGCACCTCAACGCTATCATTTTCTAATTCTTTAATTACATCAGC